>JAYVLC010000052.1:0-24495 GCA_043759675.1 Sphingosinicellaceae bacterium | reverse complement strand
AAGCTCATCGCTGGCTGGCGCGTCACGCATCGTATCGGCGTAGAGTGCGCTCGCGCGGTAGCCGCCAATCTGCTTTTGCAGCGCCGGTGAAAACAATTGTGCGCGGACTCGATCGGGCGTCACCGAAACGGAGCTGAAATAGGCCTCGGCAGAACTTCGCCCGAGCGATTCAAGCGTCGTTTTTGCCCGGAAAACGCGGGGTGCCCAGTCGAGTTTGGGAAACGCGCGGCCAAGTGGGCCGAACAGGCTGCGGCGCAGCGGTAAGGGCAGCGCTCCGCGAACCCGCTCCTCGGCCAAATGCATCCTGTGGCGGCGATACCCTGCGAAGGCTTCGTCCGCGCCGTCACCGGATAGGGCAACGGTTACGGTTTCGCGCGCCAACTGGCTGACCCGATAGGTCGGCAGCGCTGACGCGTCAGCAAATGGCTCATCAAAGGCGGCCACCAGGGTGTCGACGAGATCGAAATCATCGGTACTGATGATCCGGCTGCGATGATTGGTCTGGTAGCGGCGAGCGACCTCATCGGCATACGCCGTCTCATCATAGCCGGCGACATCAAAGCCGATCGAACAGGTGTTCACCGGCCGGTCGGACAGGCCCGCCATCATCGCCACCACCGCCGATGAATCGACTCCGCCGGACAGGAACGCGCCAAGCGGCACGTCGGCAATCATCCGGAGCTTGACCGCCTCCCTGACCCGTTCAACCAATTCGGCGGCCAGGTCGTCAGCCTTGCCCAGGTGTCGGGTGGTGAAATCAATGTCCCAATATTGCCTTGGTTCGGGGGTCGCCTGCCCGGCACGAAGGGTGAGTGTGTGGCCAGCCGGGAGCTTGCGCACGCCTTGCACGATGCAGTTGCTGTCCGGGACATATCCGTAGGCGAAATAGTCCTCGATCGCCGTCGGATCGAGTTCGCGGCGCAACCCCGGATGTGCAAGCAAGGCCTTCAACTCGGAACCGAAGATGATCGAACCGTCCGGCAGCGTTGCATAGTGCATCGGCTTCACACCGAGACGGTCGCGCGCGAGGAACAGCGAGCGGCTGCGACCGTCGTAGATCGCCAGCGCGAACATGCCGCGGAAATGATCGACACAGCGCTCCCCATATTCAAGATAGGCGTGCAGCATCGCTTCGGTGTCGCTGTTGGTCCGGAATCGATGTCCGCGTGCTTCAAGGTCGCGGCGGATGTCTTTGAAATTATAGACTTCACCATTCTGGACGATGGCCACTTGGCCGTCGGCTGCCACCATTGGCTGGTCACCTGAGACAAGGTCTATAATCGCGAGCCGCTGGTGGCCAAGCGCAACGCCAGGCGATTGCCACACATCGCTGCCGTCGGGGCCGCGGTGCGCGATTGCCGCCATCATCTGCCGGAGCTGAAGCTCCGGGACCGGGCTTTCCGGATTGCGGCCAAATATCCCTGCGATGCCACACATCGCTAGCGCATCCTGACGATCGAGTGGTCAATCGCACTGCCAATCGGGCCGAGCGCCCCTGCAAAGCGCGCGAGGTCGGGTGCAGCACTGGTCAGCGGGTCGGTTCGCTCCGCACTGATAACCACGGTTGCAGCCCGGGGGTCACCGCCGAATAATTTTGCCTTCAGGCCTTCAACCTTGGCCGCGTAGGGGCTGCCAACCACCTTCCCGTTGACCTCGTACCATTGCCAGGCGTCCCGAACCGTCGCCCCCCGGTTGATCTGTATTGACCGACCGCCTCCGGGTGCGACGCCGCCGCCAGCCCAGGCCCAGCCGCCGCCGCCTGCCGCCGGCGGAATCAACCCCTGCCCAAAGCCGACGACTTCATGCTTGTCCGATTGGTGATCATAAACGGCGATGTACAGGTCCACCGTTCGACCGCTGGCATCAACATAGCTCCGTAGGATCGTTGCACTTGCGCCGGCATAATTTGGCCGCCATCCGGTCCCCTGAAATGTCGCGCTACGCCAGCCAGGGGGTGTCAATGGCGAGAGCGCTCCGGTGTGGACCTCGGTGCCGCGCGACAGGGTCCATGCCGCGTAGGCCGGGCCGCTGGCGGTCCCTAGGACGCCCAGAACGCCCGCCGTGACCAGGGCCAGCCGGGGACGCGGCGCAGGGCGCACCGGCTGGAGCTTGCGCGCGTCGATGAACGGATCATCAACCGGCCGGTCAAAGAACGGCCAGCCCGCCGCCAGCACCATGCCCATGACAATTGCAAAGAAGAACCAGCCATAGATGATGTGATCGATGCCACGCGCGACATCGGGCGTGCTGCGACTGGCGAGATAGATAATTCCCCACGCTCGCAGGCCGTTGGAGATCACAGACGAAATAATTGCGCCCGTCACGAACAGGATTCGTCGTGTCCAGCGCAGGTAGCAGACGTTGGCAACGAGCACGCTGAACGCAATCATCGCGATCAAAAACCGGACCCCGGAACAGGCTTCGGCGACCTCGAAGTCACCGTTGGGAATCGAGATGAAGACGCCGTCAAGATAGGCGGGAACATCGAATAGCTCGAGCAGCCACACACTGAAATGGGCTGTGAAGACCTGAAGATAGGGCACGAGCTGTTCGCCGATTGGGATCACGAACAGTGCATAAGCCAGCGGAAACGTCACGGCGCGACCCACTGTCAAACCGAACACCGTCAAGACGCTGGCCTGAAGGATGAAGACCAGTGCAGCGTGACGGACCAGCGCAACACCCGCAAGCTCACCCAGCATCCACGCCGCAGTCCCCAGAAGCATCAGTCCGACGCCGGGCAGCCACGGCGATGGCCCGATATCGGCGAGCCCGTCGCGGCGCTGCCAGACCAGCCAGGCAAGAATCGGCGGGATCAGCAAGCAATGACCGAAGGTGGAGGTGTTCCACCACAGGTGAAACAAATGGAGCACGTCCCGGCTAAACAGCAGGAGAACAGATGATGTGACCATCGCCCAGGCAGCAAGATAGTGCGGCCATGGTGACCGCGCGAGCGCAGGGGCAGCACCGGGCAAAACCATTTCAGACCTCAGACCAAGGCCTAGACCGCCGGACGCGTATCGAAGCCCAACAATGCATCCAGCGGTGCAAGACACGCATTCCAGTCATAATGCTCGGTGACATGTCGTCGCGCGGCATTGCCGATACCAAGCCGGCGCGCCGGGTCACCCAGCAGCGCAATGATTTCCTGGGCAATTTCGGCCGGTTCATTGGCAATCACCAGATGCTCGCCGGGCGTCGCCTGGAGCCCCTCATAGGCCGCAGCGGTGGCGACGACCGGTTTGGCCATCGCCATCGCTTCAAGCACCTTGTTCTGAATGCCGCGCGCAATCAGCAACGGCGCAACAACAACATCTGCTGCCGCAAGATAGGGCTGCATCTCGGGAACCCGGCCGGTCACCACAATACCGTCCTTGCCAGCGAGTGCCTGGACCTCGGGTGCCGGATTGGACCCAGCGATCACAAATGAAGCGCCCGGATAACGCGCCCGCACGTGCGGCCAGGTCGTGTTGGCAAACCAGCTCGCGGCATCGATGTTCGGCTTGTAATCCATCGCGCCGGCAAAAACGATGATTGGGCCTGGGCCCAGCTGCGCAGCTGCGGTCCGTGGATCAAAAGCGGCATGATCAACACCATTGCCAATGACCTTGACGCTATGGGCCCAGGATCCGGCGAGCTTGCGAAATATCCCGGCCTCCGCCTCGGACACGAACAGGGTCGATCCAAATTGACGCGCCACATATTTCTCGAAGGCCAGCAGCAGCTTGGCCTCCCGCGCATACATGCGCTGCCGCCAGCCTTTCGCACCGGCGGCATAGGCGCGGAATTTCTCCGAATCCACATCGACGAAATCCATAACGGTCTTGCGGCCGCCGGTAAGGTGCGGAAGGGCGTAGGGCGCGACCTGCCCGGAAAAACAGAAGATACGCCCGATCTTTTGTCGCCGCACAAGGTCTCGAGTCCAGCCGGCCATCGCACTGTCGCGATAAACCGACAGTGACAGCGCCTCCCCGCGAAAAAAACCCCCGATCATGCGCCGCCAGCGTCTGGACTTGCTAATCGGGATCAGCTTGACCTCCCCGCCACAAAGCTTCCGCAGCATCGGCAGGTGTGCCAGTTCGGCTGGATCGTCAACAAACGCCCCGAGATGCACCGTCGCGCGCGCAGCGATATGTTTCAGCATGTTCCACGACCGAATTTTATCGCCCTTGTCGGGGGGATAAGGAATCCGGTGGGCGAGGAACAGGACGTCGGTCATCAGCCGATACCACGCGATACAAACGGGCCAATCCGGTTCGCAAGCCAAAGTGGCAACCGGCGCCAAGTCTCTGTCATAATCCGGTATTTAGGATTGAGCGGATTGAGATCAGGGATTGAACTGCCGTCCGCGAGCCGGAATTCATATGCCAGCGGCACCGGATCAAATCCCCAATTCTTCTTGAATGAAAACGCACCGGTGCCGACCTTCGATCGACCGAAGTCGAACGACGTGCAGCCGCGCTCACGCGCGTGCTCCATCAGCATCCAGTACATATGATCATTCGCCCTGAGCCCTCGTGCAGCCACCGTCCCACCACCATAATAGGGAATGACTTCATTGCGGTAATATAATGACAGCACGCTCGCGACCGGAACAGAATTGTGGCTTACCGTCAGAATGTCTGCATCGGCGCCATAAAATTCGAGCAGGCTGGTAAACAGCGCGCGCGGAAAGACTGGTGTACCAAGGTTGCGGACACTTTCGGAATAGACGGCATGATGGTCGCGCGCCGCCATCATGTCGGATGCCACCCGGACTTCGAGGCCAAATTCAAGCGATCGACGTACTTCGGCGCGTTGCTTGCGCGGTATCGCCTTCAGATTGCTTTCGCCGTCGGTCGCCAAAGGCCGTCGGAAATTTGCATAACTATCGAGTTTTGCTGGCCAGTCGGGCCGCATCCTGCGTTCGCTGCGGTACTCCAGCGCACCGACCCCCAGCCGCGTTGCAAGGTCCCAGGCGGCCGTGTCGAGTGCGTCGTGGGTGGCTTCATCATCGGCCAATGGCCCACCACGGACCGCGAACGCATTGGCGATCAGCGCTTGGCCGAAGATTGGTGACCTGACGTGAATCAGCGGCAAAACGCCGATCACCGTCCCGCTTCGCTCCGCCATCAAGTAGCACGGGCGCTGACCGCAGCCCTTGGCAATCGCCCGGCCCCAGGCGCTCAGGTGGAATACGGTCGAATCGGGATGCTCCCGAATGAAGGCATCAGCGCGGTCGCGGTCGACCATGTCGTCCAGATCAATTGCCCGGACTTCAATCCTGGACATCAGTCCAGCGCCGCAAGGTAGACCCGGTCGAGCCTGTCCCAGCGGAAATCTGACAGAACCCGTTGAAGCTTATCCGCCATGACACCAAGGTTGGTATAATGGCGCAGGCGGGACTTCAGTGGTGCCCCGGCAACCCGCGGTTGGTCAGGGTCAACCTCCCAGGGGTGAAAGTAAAAAACGGCCGGCTGCTGCTCTGCGTTGACTTGCCGGATCGCCCACCGTGCAAGGCCATAGGGCAGCAGTCGAAAATAGCCGCCGCCGCCCGCTGCCATCAGCCGCCCGCCAACGCGCGCGGTCGTGACCGGGACCTCGATCATCTCAGACCCGGCGACGGGCCGGTGCGCGAACCGGGGAAAGCCGGGCCAGCCATAATGATCGGTACCGAACGGTGCCACGCTTGAGGAATAGGCATAGCCCTCGTCAGCAAGTACGGTCAGCGCCCAGGCATTTTCCTTGCAGATTGAGAAGCTTGGTGCCCGGTAGCCGCGTATCGATACTCCGCTGGCGTCCTCGAGCAGCGCCTTGGTGTGCCGCAGATCCTCCCGAAATGACTGTGGCGTCAGGGATGTGACCCGGTGATGCGCATAACCGTGGCTCGCGATCTCATGTCCGGCGTCTGCGATGCGCCGAACCAGCTCGGGATGCCGCTCGGCGACCCAGCCCAGCGTGAAGAATGTCGCCTTGATCCCGGCCTCAGCGTAGAGGTCGAGCACCCGTGACGTGCTCGATACGACACGACTGGCGATGGCGTCCCAATCGGCGCGAGAGATCGTGCGCTCAAATGCGCCGACCTGGAAATATTCTTCGATATCGACCGACATCGCATTGACGATTCCAGTCATTCGCTGTCGTCGCCACCGATAAGGTCAAGCAGTTGACCGAACGCCCGTTCCTGCCGGATCACCTTACGCTCGACGCCCGCGATCCGCACGCCAAGTTCGGGGTCTGCGGCTGGCGCAACGACCGGTCCATCGCCCGCGCCCTGCGCCCCCGGTGCCTGGTCACGGCGGAGGTCCTCTATGACTTCAGCGACGGCATCCTCGCCGATTTCGTGGAGCTGCTCGAGCGCTCCAAACAACAGCAACCGCGTGGTCAGGCTATTCAGTCGGCGCGGAACGCCGCCCGAGTAAGTGAACATCCGGTCAACGGCCTCGTCCGAGAAGTCGGGATCGCCAACCCAGCCACATAGCTTCAGGCGGTGCACCAGATACCCGGGGACCTCGTCCTGGGCCATCGGTTCAAGGTGGTGAGTTGCAATGACCCGCTGGCGCAATTGTTCAAGCTCGGGCGAATTGGCAAGTTTGTCGCGAAACTCGGGCTGGCCCAGCAGGAATGTCTGCAGCAGTGCCTGCGTCCCCTCCTGAAAATTGGAGAGCATCCGAAGTTCCTCCAGCGCATCGATCGGCAGGCTTTGCGCCTCGTCAACAATCAGCAGCGCCCGGCGCCCCTCAGCATGAAGGCCGCGCAACCGAGCCTCGAGCCGGGTCAGTATTTCGGGCTTGCTGGCACCCTCAACTGCCACGCCGAATGCAGCTGCGACCATATAAGCGATGCCACCGGCATCAAGCTGCGTGGTCACGATTTTGGCAGCGACCATCCGGGACGTGTCGATCGTCTCCATCAAATGCCCGACCAGGGTGGTCTTCCCGGCGCCGATGTCGCCGGTAATGATGATGAACCCCTCGCCCTGCGCCAGGCCATAGGACAGGTAGGCCATCGCTTTGCGATGCGTCGCTGTATCGAAATAGAAGCGCGGGTCTGGCGTAAGCTGAAAGGGCCGCCCGGTCAGGCGGTAGAAGTCCGTGTACATCGCCCTCCCCCTTAAAACCGCGCGCGCAGGCCGGCCGTCACAACCGCACGGGTTGTCGCAGGCTGCCCGGTCGAAAGCTGGCGGTTTGCCGTGGCTGTCAAATTGAACTCCAGATTGCGCCCCAGCCCCTTGCTGTAACCCAGCGTGCCTCCGAAATAGCTATCATCCCGTGAAGTTGCGAGCGCGAACTGATAGCGCTGGGCAAAGGCGCTCAGGGAGATTGTCGAATTTTGTTCCAGTCGACGGGAGATTGTGCCGTTTAATGTGACTGACTGATCAGCGCGCTGGGTCAGGGTTGGATCGACAACGGCACCCGTTGGCGTCTGGAGCTGCCGTGCATCGAGAAACCGTCGGCGATTGTAGAGACCTGTGAGCGAATAGCTGAGCCGCGCGGTCTTGCCGGCGACAATCAACTGCCCGGCCTGGCTCCGGAATTGCGCACTTGATACAGCCTGGGTCGCGTTTCCGATGCAGCTCCCAGTTGCCGGATCAACGCCAATGACGCAATCGCCCAACCCCGCCGCCTGGCGATCATTGATGATAAAGCTGGTCGGAATACCGGCGATGTCACGCGTCAGGAGGCGGCCAAAGCTCTCAATGCCCTGCTGCACGGTTCCGGTGATGCCCAGCCGACTGCTGATCCGGAACTCGGCCTCGCCATTCAGGCTGTTCCCGCCATTGGTTTTTCCGTACCGCACCCTGAGCGAACTCCGTCGCGAGGGAACCCAGGCGATGCCCGCTTCGTAGGTCACGCCGGAGCGGGAAAACACTTCGCGGCGCGGCATCAGCGGATCGACTTGGAAATCGCCGTTTGCATCAGGAATTGGACGCCCGGTCGGGTCGGTCAGGAACGCCTGTTCGGTGTTGCGAATATCCTCATAGCCAGCGGTGGCCACCAGCCCAAACTCGCGCGTTATCCGGAATTGCGTTTCGATTGTCCCCCGATAAGTCCGATGCAGTTGATCGAGGCGGCGGGAGTTCTCTCGAACCGCCTCGGCGCTAGCGCTCCATCGCAGGCGCGAACCGGATTCGCCCGAGGCCTTCAACCGCGCTTCCTGGGTTATCGAGCGCGCAGTGCGATCAATCGGGACATCCCCGCCCGGGAGGCCGATACCACCACCTGCTGCACCGGTTGCGCTTGATTGCCCCCCGGCGCTCGCCACTCCAAGCCGGTAGGAGGCCTCGACAACCGCAGCCCCACCAATCTCCCGACGGAAGCGCGGCTCGACAAAGCCGGAAAACGTCTGGGTGAGATTCGAATTGCTATCGCTGCCACTGAAGGCGACGCCCGCGCGTGGGTCCCGGGTCATCAAACCGGCGTAGGCACCAGCATCGATCGCCAGCCACCCCTTGACAATATCCGCAGTCCCCCGCGCCGTCAGCGAATGGCGGCTCTGGGTGGCGACGGCACCACGCTGCGCAAACCGTCGACCGAAGTCGTAAGCCAGCTGCGCCTGCACCCGTCGTCGCGTTACTTTGATATCGAACCCGGCGCTGAGTTCGGCGTAAACCTGATCATCCTCAGCCGAGGCGATATTCAAAATCTCGTGCATGTCGATGTGCGGCGCAAAGCGGACTTCGGCGACGGCGGCGCTCGTGCACAGCAAGACCGCGAACAAAGGGAGCGGCCAAGCCTGTCCTAGTCGCATCACCCGGCTCAGACACCATAGCCATAATAGGCACCGTAACGTCGACCGGTCTGTTGGTAGCGCGCCTTGTTCAGCAACAAATGCATGTGTTTGCAGGCCGACAACAACTGGAGTCCCTCGCGGACCTCGCCTTCCGACGTGCTCTCTGCCTCGACAACATAGACGGTCTGCCCAACATGCAGCGCCAGAACAGGGGCGGCTGACGAGGCCAGCACCGGCGGGCTATCGATGATAACGATACGGTCGGCGTATCGGCTGGCAATCTCCTCGACAAGGGTGCCCATCCGGTCTGATGCAAGCAGTTCGGTGGTCAAATTGTGCTGGCGGCCCGCCGGGAGGACCGAAAAGTTATGGATGTTGGTTCGGATCAGGCAGTCACTCAGGTTAACCGATGAGTCGGCGACGACGTCGATCAGGCCTTTGCCGCCTTCAAGCCCAAGTGTCGACAGAATCTCCGGCTTGGCAAAATCCGCATCCACGAGCAGCACCGTCAGGTCGCGCTCCGACGCAATCGACAGCGCCAGGTTGATGGCACAGAATGTCTTGCCCTCGTTCGGTTGGCTTGAGCAGACGAGGATGAGATTTCCGTTGCGGATCGCATTCGGGCCGCGCGCCATGGCGTTCAGGAGCAACTGCCGCTTGATAATGCGAAACTCTTCGGCGGTGGAGGTCGTCGGCGCATCTGGAACAATGAATCCCATCCCGCCGAGCGCTTCGAGATCAATGTCATCCCGGCGGCTCTGGC
The DNA here is from genome assembly GCA_043759675.1 of Sphingosinicellaceae bacterium. Classification (GTDB taxonomy): domain Bacteria; phylum Pseudomonadota; class Alphaproteobacteria; order Sphingomonadales; family Sphingomonadaceae; genus JADCGM01. Next base: position 15,020 of record JAYVLC010000052.1, on the reverse strand, counting down.
GACCTTCGTCCCGGGCAGGCGGCAATGCAGGCGGCGGCACAGCCGAGGCGGGCGCATTGCCGGGCCGAGCCAACGGTTTCGAGCGTAGAGGAATCGTGACTTCAATCGCCTCATTGACTGGATGGACCAGCCTGGCCGCCGCCCGTTCCAGCAGCGACGTCGGCGGTTTGGGCTCCGGGGCGTCTTTCATGTTACGCCCTGATCACTAAGAAGCTGCAGCGCGAGGATCACACCAAACAGGCTGAGAAGGCCAATGCCCGAAACCGCAAACGCATAGAGCCAGACCCTAGCCTGGGCAGTTTGCTGCTCCGACACGATCGCGGAAACGCTCCCGAGGACCGGCACCCCGAATGTCTCGGCCAATTTGGTTGGCGTGATATAGGTCGTGCGTAACTGGCTGATCAGGAACGCTAGGGCGATTCCGGCACCCAGCCCGGCTGCCAGCACGAGTGACAGCAAAAGCGGACGGTTCGGTGCGACCGGTTCGCGCGGGAAGGACGGCGGGTCGATAATCTGGAACTGGATCTGGTCGGTCTTGGTTTCGACATCGCTCTTCAGTCGCACTTCTTCCCGGCTCTTGAGCAATTCCGCATACTGTCGCTTCAGCACGTCATAGTCCCGGAGGATCTTTGCCTGCTCGGCAGCGATACCCGGCTCCTCGGTCTGTTTGCTGCGCAGGTCAGTCATGTCGTGCGTTAGCTGCGCGCGCCGTGCCGAGAGCGCAGCAACCTGGGACTCTTTCTCAAACAACAAGGAGCGAAGATTGGCATAGACCGGATTTGACTGGGCTGCCTGCTGACGCGGCGTGGCGGAGACCGGCTCGGATGCAGCTTTGATCTGAAGTTCGGCAATCTTGCGGCGGGCGTTGACGACATCGGGATGCTGATCGGTCCAGCCGCGCGCATACGCCTCGGAAACTTGGCGTTCGAGTGATTCGATTCGGCCGCGCGTCGACGCCGGGTCGTAGCGGGTTCCGGTGAACCCTTCGCCACCGACGTTGAACAGCGGCGACGGGATCGTCGCCGGCGTTCCGCGCAGCTGGCCACGCAAGGCTCGAAGCGAGCCATTTGCCTGGACCAGCTCCTGTTCGACCCGGTCGAGCTCGCTATCGGACGACGCCATGCGGGAACTGATATCACCGGAACCCGGCATCCGCCCCAGATACCGTTGTTCAAATTGCGACTTGCGCTTCTCAACCTCCTCAAGTTCGCGGGCCCGCTGGGCGAGCTGGTCCTCGAAAAAGCGAATGGCCTGATTGAGGTTATCGCGGTCGGACGAAATATTCTCTTCGACGAAGATGTTGATCAAATTCTGCACGACACGCTGCGCCATGCCGGCGTTTTGCGCATCTTCATAGTCGGGATCCTTCGAGACGTAAGTGATTGTAAACAGGTTGTCCTGCTGGCTTTTAATCGTGATGTTTTCCGTTAAGTCCGCGATGATCTGGTCGAGGTCGCTGTCCTGTTCGATCTTCTGCGCAAGGTCCGTGCGACGCACCACCTTCTCAAGGTTTGGGCGGCTGGTCAGCGTTTGGCGGACAACGTCGACCTGAGCCAATTTGTCGCCACCTCCGCTGCTCATCGCATCGGGCAGGACCGAGTTGAATTTGGCATAGATGCGCGCGTCCGATTCATATTGATTGGGAACCACTGCGACAGCAATCCAGCCTGCGAGGCAAACGACCCACATGGTTACAAGGCCGTACCAACGGCGACGCCACATGCTGTAGGCCGTCGTCATCAGCTGTTCGTACAAAGAACTCATCGTCCACTGCGTCCCTTGGCTGTCACCCCGGCGAAACCTCGGCGGCGCGACATGGTTTGCACTATCCCGCTCAGAAAAAGCTTTCCGGAATGATAATGACGTCCCCCGGCTCGAGTTTTACATTCGCCGAGATTTTTCCGTCCTTGATCAGGCTCGAAATCTTCAACCGATATTCATGCTGCTTTCCGGTTTCCTTGTCGGTACGGACCAAGCGGGCCTTGTTGCCCGCTGCAAATTCCGTCAGCCCGCCCACTGCGATAATCGCATCCAGCAATGTCATATTCGATCGGTATGGCAAGGCCGCTGGCCGCGTCGCCGCCCCGACGATCCGTATCTGCTGGGCAAATGGTCCCCCGAACGTGCCGACAATGACCGAGACGATCGGGTTCTGGATATAGACGGACAGCTTGCTCTCGATGGTTTTTGCCAACTGGCTTGACGTCTGCCCGGTCGCGGGCAAATCCTCGATCAACGGGACCGTGATGCGTCCGTCGGGCCGGACGGTCACCGTGGTCGAGAGTTCGGGGTTGCGCCAGACAAAAAGCCGCAATTCGTCAAGCGGGCCAATAACATAGTCTGGGCCAGGCCCTTCCTGTACCGACATCGTCGAACTGGGCGGCAGCCGCTCGGTCTTCGCTGCGGCCGCAGCGCCGCAGAGCAGGGCGGGCAGCATCGCGACTGTCATCGCAAATCGAAATAGCCCGTGCATTCGGCCTCTCCCCTGCTGATCACGCGCGCCGCTACCGCGCTGGTTTGTCAGGATGTTGCGCGCCCGCGTCGAATCACACGCTACACCTAGTCGATCAAGCAGCAAATTGCCAATGTTGGCGCACAAGGGTCAGGCCAGAATTTCTGCCGGTGGTGCGTGACCAAGAAACGCCGACGGACTGGCGGTCGCACCATAAGCGCCCGCCATGAAAACCGCGATCAGGTCGCCAACCTGCGAATCCGGCAGACGGACGCGCTCGCCAAGCCGGTCAAGCGGCGTGCACAGGCATCCCACGACATTCGCCTCAATACTATCCGCGTCGGCAAACCGGCTGGCGTTGCCAAGCGGATAGTTGCGCCGGATGACGGTGCCGAAATTGCCACTTGCCGCCAGCTGATGATGCAATCCGCCATCGACAACGAGAAACGTCTCGCCGTGGCTGATTTTCCGATCGACGATGCGCGTCAAATAGACGCCGGACTCGCCAACAAGGTAGCGTCCAAGTTCGACAGCAAAGCGGGTGTCACGCAGGATGGCCGGTCGGGCGTTCAGCGCAACGCCAAGTGCGGTTCCGATCTCGGTAACATCCAGTGGCCGGTCACCCGGGAAATAGGGGAGGCCGAATCCGCCCCCGATATTGACCAGTGGTGGCGGTGTTGGCGCAAAGGCAGACAGCTCGGCAACCAGGCTGATCGTCTGCGCCTGCGCGGCAACAATTGCCGGTGCGGACAGATTTTGAGATCCTGCAAAAACATGGAAACCTTCGAAAACAACGCCCAGTTCGCCCATGCGGCGCAACACTTCGGGTGCCGCGACCGCATCGACGCCGAACGGCCTGGCGCCGCCGCCCATGCGCATCCCCGAGCCCTTGATATCGAACGGCGGGTTGATCCGCAGCGCAGCATGCAATGCCAGCCCGGCCTCGCGGGCGATGCGCGCCGCGCGCTCGAGTTCGCCCGCAGATTCGATATTGAGCGTTGCCGACGCCAACACCGCTTCGGCAAGCTCAGAGTCACGTTTGCCCGGACCGGCAAAACTGATCTGGCGTCCGGCCTTGGCCCGAAACGCCGTCCGCAACTCTCCGCCCGACGCAACATCAAGGCCATCAACCAGCGGCCCAATCCATTCGACCAGCGACGGCAAGGGGTTGGCCTTGATCGCGTAGTGAATGGCAACCCCAGTCGGCAACGCGGAGCGCAGCGCATCGATTCGCTGCCGGATCAGCTCACGATCATAGATAAACAGCGGTGTGCTGCCGGCGGCCGCAACCCAGTCGCTCGCGGTGCGCCCGGCAATTCCAAGCTCGCCGTTGATGGTCGTGAAGCCGGGCGGAATATGATTCATTCAGCCAAACTCGGTCCTGAGCGCCGCCCGGTCAAGTTTGCCATTAGGACTACGCGGTAGCGTATCGAGCCAGCGGATCGTGCGCGGCAGCATATAGGCCGGGACCGCGACGGCAAGTTTGGTGCGCAGCATGACCTCTGCGGCCTCGATGGTTGCGCCGGGTTTTGGACTCGCCACGAGCAGGATCGATTGCCCCAGGCGGTCGTCGGCGATACCGAACGCTGCGGCTTCGACAACCGCGCCAGTCGCATAGGCCGCTTCCTCAATCTCGGTCGGTGATACCCGGTTGCCGCTGGTTTTGATCATCTCGTCGGTCCGGCCGACAAAATACAGAAACCCCTCGACGTCGCGGCGGACCGTATCGCCGGACCAGACCCCGACGGCCCCCGTCGTTGCGGCCGGCGGCGCCGACCGGAATCGTTCTGCGGTTCTCGCTGGGTCTTGCCAATACCCTTGGGCAACCAGTGGGCCGACGTGCACAAGCTCACCCGGTTCCCCGGGGTCGGTTTCGCTCCCGTCAGGTCGAACCACAAGTATCTCGGCGTCCGGGATGCCCTTGCCAATCGAGTCCGGGCGCGCTGCAACTTCGGTCGGATCGAGGTAGGTTGAGCGGAAGGCTTCGGTCAGCCCGTACATCAAGAACAGTCGCGCCTGCGGGAAAAGCCGGCGCAAGCGCTCGGTCAGCACCAGCGGCATTCGGCCACCAGTGTTGGCGATGTATCGCAACCCCTTGCCAACGTTGTCCGGCCATTCGGCCTCGGCCAGTTGCATCCAGAGGGGCGGCACGCCGGTGATGCCGGTGATATCGTAGCGCGCGACCGCCTTTACGACATCGCGCGGCGTCAGATAATCGAGCAAGACAGCGGCGGCACCGGCATGAAAAGCGGTCGTGACCTGACTGAACCCGGCATCGAAGCTGAGCGGCAGGACACATAGGAGGCGGTCATCGGCGCGATTGCCGATGTACGATGCGACGCTTCGCGCCCCAATCAGCATGTTGGCGTGGGACAGCATGACCCCTTTCGGGCGACCGGTCGTCCCGGACGTGTACAGGATTGCTGCAAGGTCAGCAGGCGGCGGTGGCGGAACAGCAACCGCCCGGGCAAGTGCCGGCCAGTCGTCCTCAACTGTCAAAATCCTGACTGATCCGGCGGTGCCATGGTCGGCCAGCGCATCGCGCCGTGCCCGGTTGGTCAACAACAGCTGCGATCCGCTGTCTGCGACAATATGCGCAACCTGCGCGGCTTTCAGAATGGGATTGACGGGTACCAGCACCGCGCCCGCTCGGGACACCGCGAACGACGCGGCAACCGCCTCAACCGACTTTCCGAGCCATATCGCGACGCGGTCCGTGGGCGCCACTCCCTGCGCCAGCAACCCGGCGGACACCGCCGACACCAGCGTGTCGAGCTCCGAATAGGTCAGAACACGGTCGCGATCCATCAGCGCCGGTGCATCGGCGGTGCCGCAGCCAAGGAGGTCGTCGAGGCGTTTCACGGGAGCCGGGGATAGATGACGGGGTTGCTGCCAAACAGCCACTGATGGCGGCGAAACCGCAACGCGTTGAGTTCCCCTACCACCACAGCGCCCATCCGGGCGTGCGCCGCGATTGACGGCAAATTATTGCGCGCGATTCGGCTGAGCGACCAATCAAGGCCCCGCGCCGCCATCCACGACGCCGTGCCAGCCCAAAGTGCGGCAAACGCCCTGGTGCCGCGATACTCGGCGCGGACATAGAGCCCGGTGTCCCACGCCGCCCCGGCTGGTGGGATGAATCGCACCGCGACTTCATCCTCATCGAAGGCGGTTGGTGTCACGAAATTCACGCCGATCAGCTGCTCGTTGCGCATAGCGGCCAGGCAGGTCATCCCCTGCCCCATCCGATGTTCGATCGCAGCCAGTGGGAGCTCCAGCACCGCCGCATGGTTGACCAGGGCCGCGGCTCCCAATTCCGTGACACGATAGCCGCGCGGAAGTTCGGGCATTCCCACGCGTGGCACGGCGAGCAGTGTGTAGCTGCGAAATGCCACTCCGGGAATCTGCGCAGCAACGCGGCTGGCCACGTAGGTCGCAAAGCCCTGTGCCCACTTTCCCTCCACTGTCGCCGACTCGCCTCTCACCGTTACATGCGTCCATGTTGCCTTCGCACCGCCTCGCACTATAACCGCGACCTGTCAAAACCCGCTGCAAGAGGCTGCAATCCCCCATGGTGAACGCTGCGAACCCTATCGAGACTATTGCTGAGTCGGTGCAGCGCGTGCTCGCCGATGTGTTGACGCTGAAACCGGCGACCGCCGCCGCGCTGCACGCCGAGACCCCGTTGTTCGGGTCCATTCCCGAGCTCGATTCGATGGCGGTTGCCGGGCTGCTGACCGAGCTAGAAGACCGGTTTGGGATCATCATCGACGATGACGATGTCGACAGCGAGCTGTTTGCGACATTTGGTTCGCTGGTGGCGTTTGTTGAAGGCAAGGTTGCAAATTGAGCTCCGGCTTTCAGCTGTGCATGGTCGAAGGTCTGCCGTGCGTGGTCCGCGGCCCGGACACCGGGCCGCGCCTGCTGGTGATCCAGCCGCTTTTCGAAGAGATGAACCGCACAAGGCGCCTGCTCAGTCAGATTACCGCGCGGCTTGCGGCGCAGGGCATTGGGTCGTGGATGCCGGATCTGCCGGGAACGGGCGACGCGAGTGGTGCGACGGATTGGCCGAGCTGGCAGGAAAAAATCCGGGCCATTCACGCCATGCTCGAAACATCTGGTCATGCAAATGTCGGAGTTCTCGCGGTGCGCGGCGGCGCACTGCTGGCGAACGGATTCGCTGATCGCTACCTCCTCGCGCCCGCCTTGACGGGGGCGGCTGTGCTTCGTGATCTGCTCAGAACACGTGCGATGGCCAGTCCGGACCAGCCCTTGGAGCATGTTGAACGACTGGCGGCGCGGTTGCAGCTCGAGCCCCTGGAACTTGCCGGATACGCGGTTAGCCCGGCGCTGGCGGCGGCGCTGAACGCCGCTGTCACCGAGACGCAAGGGGCACGGGTGATCAAGGTCGGAGCAGGTGGTATCGCTGGCCCGCCGGTTTGGCGACAGGCTGAACCCGCCGACGCCAGTCAGCTCGCCGATGGCATCGCATGCGACCTGACTGCCTGGATTTCGACATGCGCCAGCCACTGATTTTTACCTGTGACGGGGCGATGTTGGCCGGGAGCCTGCATCCCGCGTCAGGCCGCACCGGCGTCGTTATCGTCACCGGCGGCCTGCAAACCCGTCACGGATCGCACCGCGGATTTGTTGCCCTCGCCGACCACCTCGCCGAGGCTGGGTTCCCGGTTCTGCGGTTTGATCGCCGCGGGGTTGGCGACAGCGATGGCATTGATCCCGGCTTTCGCAATTCAGCGCCGGATATCGCAGCGGCCGTGGCGGCACTTCGCGGGGCCTGCCCGGCGATTGTAAATGTGGTTGGCTGGGGCCTTTGTGATGGCGCAACTGCACTGGCGATGGCGTCGTCGGGCTTTGCCGGCCTGATCCTTGCAAATCCCTGGACGCTTGACAGCGACCATGCCGGCCCACTGCCTCCGGCTGCAGCGATTGCAGCACATTACAGCAGACAGATTGCCGATCCGAAGGCCTGGCTTCGTTTGCTGACCGGGGCCGTCAGTTTTCGCACCTTGCAGCGCGGCCTGCGCAAGCTGGTCCGGCGTGCGCCAATCACCGCCACTGCAACGGCAATTGCTGCCGGACTAAACGGATTCCCGGGCGCGATTCTTGTCCTGCTGGCAGGACATGATGGAACGGCAGCGACATTTGCCGCACTGCTCCGGACCCGGACGTTTGCCGGGATTAGCGCGCGCGCGACGATTGCGACCATCGCCGGCGCGACGCACACATTTCCGGGTGCAGAGTCCGAACGCCAAATGATACGGGCGTGTCTCGATTGGCTATTGCGGCTGGACAGGTCCTCCGGGGCTAGTGCAATCTGAACGCCATATCGCTCGGGAGACTCACGATGCTCCGCCTACTTCTCGCTATTGCTGCAGTGGTTTTCGCACTGCCGCTTCAGGCCGGAACCGCTGACGTCACGCTGGCGCGCGATGCGTTTCGCTTTGGTTTTCCGATTTATGAAATGGCACGAACCCGTTCGGCCGCGACGGCGCTGTTGCCGACAAATATTCTGGGACATCGACGTACGCTGGCCGATGCAATGTCGCGTTGGGTCACGACACCCAACAATGATACACTCTATTCGTCGGCCTGGCTCGATCTGAGCAGCGGCCCGGTGGTGCTGACCATCCCAGCCTTGCCGAGACGCTACCATTCTGCCGCTATGATGGACTTGTTCACCGACAACTTCGCCATCCTCGGGACCCGAAGCAACGGTGGCAAAGGCGGTCGGTTTGCTATTGTCGGACCAGGCTGGACTGGCGCTACGCCCCGCGATGCAGCAGTGGTCCAGGCACGAACCAATGACGTCTGGCTGTTGATCCGGACCCTCGTCGATGGCCCGGGTGACCTCGACGCGGCAAAGGCGGCCCAAGACGGTTTCAAGCTCGAACCACTCAGTCCGGCGACAGATGTACCGACGCAAGCGGCCACAGCATCACCAGATGCTAGGACGTTCATCAACATCGTCGGCGAAATGCTGGCGCGCGCGCCGGTTCCGCCCTTGCACCGCGCCAGGCTTGCGCGACTATTGCCCACCGGACTCGCTGCGGGCGCGACCTGGGCCGGGCTTACACCTTCCCAACAGACGATCTGGCAAGCGAACTTTGGAGCGTTCGTGGCCGAGCTCCGTGGTGGCCTGCTCGCAGCAGGTGAAACACACGCAGGCTGGTCCTACGGAAAACCCAACGTCGGAGATTTTGGCCAGGACGACACGCTGCGCGCTCTAGTCGCACTGGGCGGTCTGGCAGCACTGCCGCCGGCTGAAGCGATGTATATGACCGGAAAATCTGACGCGACCGGACAGCCGCTCGATGGCGGCAGAACCTACCGTCTCCGAATCCCAGCCGGCGGCCTGCCACTGCGGGGATTCTGGTCACTCAGCATGTATCAGGTCGAACCTGATGGTCGACTGTTCTTCGTCGACAACCTGGTGCACCGTTACGCAATCGGTGACCGGACGCCGGGCGTGCTGAAGAACGCTGATGGCAGCCTTGATATCCTGATCAGCCGCTCCGCCCCGACCGGAGATGTGACGGCAAATTGGCTTCCTGCGCCGTCTGGCGCGTTTCGTTTGGTCCTGCGCGCCTATCTGCCGGACAACGACCTGCTCAGCGGTAAATGGCGTCTGCCGCCGATCCAACGGGTTCCCTAATTTTTCCCGTCCCAGTCGACTGTGATTCGCCCATCTGTGGTCCCGGGCGTTCGCCACGGCAGTCGCGCGGCAGTTGGAAATGGGGTGGCACCGACCAGCAGGGTGAGCGGCCAAACCTTCATATCGGTAGCATGGCACCGGCATATCGGCGCTGGTAGCAGGAGGCGGATTTGAACCGCCGACCTCCGGGTTATGAATCCGGCGCTCTCACCAACTGAGCTACCCTGCCATACCGAGCGCGAAGCGACGGGCATATAGTCGCCGCCCCTCTAAGGGGTCAATGGCGTGGACGGCCAGTCCGACCAGGACTATCACTCCGGCGAGGCCCCATTGGATTTCAGCAAAGAGATATTTCGTGACCCAACCCGACCCGACCATGACCTGGACCCTTGTCATCCACGGGGGTGCCGGTGCCATGGCCCGCGCGACGAAGCCACCTGAGCGCGAAGCGGCGGCGCGCGCTGCCCTGCTCCGTGCGCTTGCGGCCGGCAGCAGGATATTGGCAGACGGCGGCGCAGCCGTTGATGCGGTTCAGGCCGCCGTACAGGTGTTGGAAGATGATCCGCATTTCAATGCGGGCCACGGCGCGGCGTTCACCCATGCCGGCCAGATAGAACTCGATGCCGCGATCATGGACGGCAAAAACCGCCGGGCGGGCGCGGTCGCTGCGATCACCCGTTCGCGCAATCCGGTTGCAGCGGCCCGTGCCGTGATGGAGCAAAGCCAGCATGTCCTGCTTGCCGGCCCCGGAGCCGATGCGTTTGCGCTGGCCAATGGCGTGGCGCAGGTTGAACCGGCCTATTTCCATACCGCGCATCGCTGGTCGCAGCTCGAACAGATTCGGGAGATGGGTGACGGATATTTCGACGTCGACATGAAGTTCGGGACGGTGGGCGCGGTTGCGCGCGATACGGACGGGCATGTGGCAGCAGCGACCTCGACCGGTGGCCTGACCGGCCAGCGCTGGGGCCGCATTGGTGATTCCCCGCTGATCGGTGCCGGAACCTATGCGGATGACCGGGCCGGAGCGGTTTCTGCAACTGGTTCAGGTGAATTCTATATCCGTGAAGGCGTCGCGCACGAAATCTGCGCTCGACTGCGGTTGCTTGGTGAAGACGTCAAAACGGCGGCCGACGTTGTACAGGCTGAGACGAAGGCGTTGGGGGGCGTCGGCGGCGTGATCGTCGTCGGGTCGGACGGCACACCGGCCTGGAGCTTCAACACGCCAAGCATGTACCGCGGCGTCGCACGCGCAGGACATCCACCATGTGTTGCGATTTACGGCGATGAGCCATAGCCACAAGCCGCCGTCGACCTGATGACTATCCAATCATTTCGCGGTCGACAGACCACCGCAGCCGGTTGACAGCGCGCCGATTGGCCGCTTTGATAGGCTGATGGGGAGCGTGATCGCCCCATGAGGCGACAGCTGAAGTTTCACGTCCTGCCAACCAAAGGACGCTTCATGCCCACTCTCAACACCATATCAGTCGACAAGCTCGCCCGACTGATCGGAACGCCGGGCGGCCCTGCCCTCCTTGACGTCCGGACTGACGACGACTTCGCCGCCGACCCACGCCACCTGCCGGGCGCGACCCGGTACGCCCACACCGATGTCGCGGATTGGGGGCCCCGGTTCAACGGGCGCTCCGCGGTCATCCTCTGCCAGCAAGGATCGAAGCTCAGTCACGGTGTCGCGGCCTGGTTGCGTCACCAGGGAATTGCGGCTGAAACGCTTGAAGGTGGTGCCTTGGCATGGGCCGCCGCTGGCCTGCCGATGGTCCGTGAAGACCGTCTGCCAGGCCGCGATAGCAAGGGGCGAACGGTCTGGGTGACACGCGCCCGACCGAAGGTTGACCGGATCGCCTGCCCCTGGCTGATCCGCCGCTTCGTCGATCCAAACGCCATCTTTCTGTTCGTTGCGCCAGACGAAGTTGCCGGGGTCGCCGAGCGATTCGGGGCAACGCCCTTTGACGTCGAAGGCGTGTTCTGGAGCCACCGGGACGAGCTTTGTACCTTCGACGTGATGGTCAATGAGTTGGGCCTGTCGGGCTTTGCGGCCCTGAACCACCTTGCCCTGATTGTTCGCGGCGCTGACACAGCCCGCCTGGACATAGCACCGCAGGCGGCCGGCCTTCTTGCCATGTCGCTTGGCCTGTCCCGGCTCCATGCGGACGACCTTGCGCAGCTCGAGGCGGGAATGCTGATCTACGACGCGCTCTATCGCTGGTGTCGCGATGCGGCCGGAGAAACCCATGATTGGGTGTCACATGCGCCCCGCTTAAGGGTCCGACCGTGACCGGGGGGGTGGCACCCCCGACCCTCATCCTGTCGCGGGCCGACGTCGCGCGGCTGATGGACGCAGATGCGTGGCTGACGGCTGTCGAAGACGGATTCTCGGCCTCGGCGGAGGGACAAGCGCACTCACCCGCGCCGATGGCGATCGCAGGACGTGGCGGAATCTTTCACGCCAAGGGCGCAAGCATCCAGCTTGATCGACTGTATGTCGCCCTCAAGCTCAATGGAAATTTCCCGGATAATCCTGTGCTGCGGGGATTGCCGACCATACAAGGCGCCCTGCTGCTCTGCGATGGGGACACTGGCTCGCTTCTGGCGATCATCGACTCGATTGAGGTCACGTTGCGCCGAACCGCCGCAGCAACCGCGCTGGCCGCGCGTTTTCTGGCACGACCAGAGTCCTGCCGGGTCCTCATCTGCGGCTGCGGGGAGCAGGGAGCTGCACAACTTGCCGCCCTGAAAGCCGTACTGCCGCTTCAGTCCGCCCTTGCCTGGGATCTGGACCCCGGTCGCGCGCACGCCTTCTCCCAAGCAGAAAGCCGCCCTGATTTCCGCGTTGAAATTGCCACCGACCTGCGTGCAGCGAGCCTTGCGAGCGATGTGATTGTCACCTGCACAACCGCCCGGACGCCGTTTCTGGATGCGTCTTTCGTCCGGCCCGGAACCTTCGTGGCAGCCGTCGGTGCCGACAGCCCGGAAAAGTCCGAGGTGCATCCAGGACTCATGCGCCAAGCGCTTGTTGTCGCTGACGTGCTCGACCAATGCGCCGTGATGGGTGATCTTCACCACGCAATAGCTGCCGGTGTAATGGAGCGTGGTGAGGTGCACGCTGAACTGTCGGATCTCGTCAGTGGCGCAAAGGCGGGGCGCAGCGATGGTCAACAGGTCACCCTGTTCGATTCAACTGGAACCGCGTTGCAGGATGTCGCGGCGGCAGTCGTTATTTATCGTCGTGCCGTGGAGGCAGGCGCGTCCGGGTCCGTCGCGCTCGGCGCACCGGCATGACTGCTACACCCACCCACGGCATCTCGTTCGGCGCAGCGTTTCGGGTGTGGGTGCGGATTGCGATGCTCAGCTTTGGCGGGCCTGCGGGGCAGATCGCGGTGATGCACCGCATTCTGGTCGAGGAGAAAAAATGGATCGGCGAGGAGCGGTTTCTCCATGCCCTGAATTTTTGCATGCTTCTGCCCGGACCGGAGGCCCAGCAACTGGCGATTTATATCGGCTGGTTGCTGCACAAGACCAGGGGTGGGCTGATGGCCGGGATCGTGTTTGTCCTGCCCGGCCTGGTCTCAATCATGGCGCTCAGCTGGCTCTACGTGCTGTGGGGCAATGTCGGGCTGGTCACTGCGCTGTTTTTTGGGCTGAAGGCGGCGGTGCTTGCCATTGTGGTCCAGGCCGTGGTTCGCATCGGCCGTCGGGCGCTCGGAAATGGCCCACGGCTCGCAGTTGCGGCGGGTGCCTTTGCGGCGATCTTCCTGTTTGATGCGCCGTTTCCCCTGATTGTGCTCGGCGCAGCGCTGATCGGCTATGTCGCCGGACGAAGCGGTAGCCGGGCGTTTGCCGGCGGTGGCGGACACGCCGCCCACGCGGGACGAATCGTCTCGGATGCCGCAAGCGCGTTGGGTTCGGAGGTGCCCGATCATGCGAAGCCGAATCTCGGCTGGTCGATCCGGGTCGCGGTGGCCCTCCTGCTATTGTGGCTCGGGCCGGTCGCTATCCTCGTCGCGCTGTTGGGGCCCGACAGCGTATTCACCAACATCGCCACCTTCTTTTCAAAGGCAGCGATGGTGACATTTGGTGGCGCCTATTCCGTGCTCGCCTATGTCGCGCAGCAAGCCGTTGGCACCTATGGCTGGCTGCGTCCGACCGAAATGCTCGATGGCCTTGGCCTTGCAGAGACCACGCCTGGTCCGCTGATCATGGTGACGCAGTTTGTTGGGTTCCTCGGTGCCTACAGGAACCCGGGGGGCTTATCGCCGCTGGTAGCGGCTACGCTTGGGGGACTGCTGACCACCTGGGTCACCTTTACGCCGTGCTTCCTGTGGATATTCCTTGGGGCACCGTTTGTCGAAAGGCTCCGGAACAATGTCCCGCTGGCAGGGGCCCTATCGGCAATCACCGCCGCAGTCGTCGGCGTCGTGCTGAACCTCGCGCTATGGTTTGCACTTCACTACCTGTTCCAAACCGTTGCGGAACGATCCTTTGGGCTGTTCCGGTTCAATCTGCCGGTGCTCCTGACCGTCGATCTTGCCGCGGTCGCATTGTCCCTGACCGCGCTCGTCGCGATGTTCCGGTTCAAGCTGGGTGTGTTACCGGTGCTTGGTATATGTGCCTTGGGAGGCCTGATAATCCAGGGAGCGCTCGGCTTGGGATCGTGATGAATTACATGGAATGGTCCTGACTTTCGTCAGGATGTAGGACTTCCGCCAGAGCGGGATGATGTGGAGGTTCTGAAGACGGCGTGAGGGGAAAGTTTGGGGGATGTAGCAATTGGGCATGTAACCCACGCGACACAGTATTTCCCCCGACTTATCGCGTTATTGTGGTTGCCATTTTTCCGAAATATGTCATAGTAAAGGTGCCTATATACATTCAAAGATCGTGTCAGGAGATCGCGCGATGGGCAACGTAGATTACTATTACGCCAAAGGTCAGAAAGATTACCCAAGCTACGATCTACCCCACGGACTGCTTGATGAGCTACTTAGTTGGGGCGATAGATCAAAAGAAATAGCTGAAAATCAAGCATATGCGGACGGGTGGGAGAACGCGAAGAGTCAAAGCTAGGGATTGCGATGCGGGATTGCGCTGACACCCGCAGCACCCCCATACTCTCCCTCTAAACCGCCACCTCCAACCGATCCGCCAGCCACATCTTGATCAGCGCTTGCCGCGTCACGCCGCGTTTGCGGGCGTGGGTGTCGAGTTTGACGACCATCGCCTGCGGCATATCAAGGTTCACCCGTTTGGGTTCGAGCCCGGGGCGGCGAAAGCTCGACCAGTCGAGATCGTCGCTCATATCCTCGCCAGCATGGAAACGGCGATCAAATTCCTCGGCGCTAAGTGTCTTGACGGCTGCGCTCGTTGCTCACCTCATTCCCCCGGCCATTCTCCAACGCGCCAGTCCCGCGCGGTGTGGATGACACGCAGGACCACAATCACCTCTCCGCTACCTTGTCGCTCGATGGCGTAAGCGATGATCATCGGCAGGCCGCTGACCGATTTCTCATAGGTCCCGTTGACCCGTCCCGGCGATCCGGTAGCAAAGTCCGACAGATTATCGCCTGCGGCACGGATGCGTTCGGCAACGTGGCGAGCAGCAGCGGGATTGTCGAGGGCGATGTGGGTGACTTGCGCCTTCAGGTCGTCAAGCGCGGCGCGCGTCCAAACGATGGAGCGTGTCACGCGCGGGCTTCGCGCGGTGTCCCGTCAATCAAGGCATCCAGTTCATCCATCGCCGCATCATGCGGCACGGTCTTCCCCGCCCTCATATCGGCAAGCCCGCGTTCGATGCCAGCAACAATGGCCGCTTCCCGCGCGACATAGGTCGCAACAGCTTCGGCGGCGAGGAAGGACTTGCTGCGACGTGTCGCC
>JAYVLC010000051.1:0-6648 GCA_043759675.1 Sphingosinicellaceae bacterium | reverse complement strand
CTTGATATATTCGACATGGGCATTGAAGGCGCTGGTACTGACATAGGTGTTATTCTGCAGGTCTAGCACATTGCCATAATATCGCATGTTGGTCGGGCGCGTCAGGGTGAGGATTGCCTCACCGGCATAGGCCGACGCCGGTGGCGGAAAGGAGCCAGTCGTCCTGGAGGCAACCAAAGTGCCGTCTGCCTTGATCCATTTGATCACATTGGCCGCATCAGGAACCGGGATGCTGCAGGTCAGCAGCGAGATTTTGGTCGTGCTCTGGGCGAAGGCTGGCGACATGGTCGCAACCGCCGGAATTGCAATCGCCCCAAGGCGCAGCATTCCGCGTCGCGTCGCAACCCCTGCTTCGCTCGTTGGCGGCGCCGCCTGCTCGGTCATATTACCAACATCCTTGCGTATTATTGTGCGACTATTAGCGGCAAAATTCGATCTTGCCCAGCAACAATGCCTAGCCTGGATTGCAGTCCGGCGACAAGATGAAGTCCGGGAGGCCGAATTGGGACGAGGCGTCAGGGAAACAATCGCGCAGCTGTTTCGAGCAGGCGGCGGACCGACGCCCGTGTTATCAGGCGACGTGGCCCTGTCGTCGGCACCGATCGCGGATATCTCCATTGAATTGTTGGCAGATCCGGCGGTTATCGTCAGCGCAGACCTCCGTGTGGTGGCTGCGAATGCCGCGGCGCACGATCTGATCGGGGTGCGTTCGATTGGCAGCGAGCTCGCTGTGGCAATTCGTCACCCCATCGTGATCGACGCGGTGCGGGCAGCGGTCGGCGGCCAACCGGCTATCGACCGAGATATTTCGGGGATCGGTCGGCCCGACGCGCTATACCGGATGCGGATTGTCGGCGATGTCGGCGGACGCCTGCTGCTGGTGTTCCACGACATCGGCGAGCAGCGCCGGGCCGAGCGGATGCGAGCGGATTTCGTGGCCAATGCCAGCCATGAACTCAGGACACCGCTGGCGACGATATTGGGCTTTGTCGAAACCTTGCAGGGTGCAGCCGCCGATGACGAACAGGCGCGCCGACGGTTCCTTGCTATCATGGCTGCGGAGGCCGCGCGGATGACGCGGTTGATCGATGACCTGCTTTCGCTTTCGCGCATTGAACTCGATAAGCATGTGCGTCCGGTCATGGCACTGGCATTGCCGCCGCTGTTTGCCGAAGTCGGCAAGACGCTGGCGATGCAGTTCGAGTCAGACGATCGGCTGCTGATCATGGATGTGCCGCCCGATTTGCCAAGCGTGATCGGTGAGCGCGACCAGATTTTGCAGGTGTTGCACAATCTTTTGTCGAACGCCCTCAAATATGGGCGAAACGGATCACCGGTGCGACTGACCGGAACGGTCACCGGCGACTATTTCCGGGTCGCCGTTATCGACCAGGGCGAGGGGATCGCTCCGGAACATCTGCCACGCCTGACCGAGCGATTTTACAGGGTCGATGCCGGGCGCTCGCGTTCGATGGGCGGCACCGGTCTGGGCCTTGCGATTGCAAAGCATATTGTCGAGCGGCACCGCGGCCAGCTCAGCATCACCAGTGTGCCAGGCGAAGGCACATCGGTGAGCTTTACGTTGCCGGTGCTGGCCTAGGAGCCTCGAAGAGCCAGCGCGCCAGCACCGCGGCGCTGCCGGCACCGAGGAGTTGCGCGATGATGAATCCCGGCACATCTACCGGTGCAATGCCGGCAAAGCTGTCGCTTAGCGATCGGGCGATGGTAATGGCGGGATTGGCGAATGACGTCGACGACGTGAACCAGTAGGCGGCCGCAATATAGAGTGCGACCGATGCTGGAACCCAGCCGGGGCGCTGGCGCACCGTGCCGATTATGGTCAGCACCAGCCCGAAGGTCGCGACAAACTCCCCAGCCCACTGGCCGGTGCCGGTGCGGACATGCCGGGAGATTTGCAAGATCGGTAGCTCGAACATCAAGTGGGCCGTCCACACACCCAGAATACCGGTGGCCAACTGGATAACCGCATAAAGGCACGCGTCGCGCCAGCTGATTTCACGACGACTGGCAGCGACAAAGCTGACCGCCGGGTTGAAATGCGCGCCTGAGATCGGGCCAAGCATCGCGATCAGCACCGCGAGCATCGCGGCGGTCGCCAATGTATTGCCAAGCAGCGCGACGGCCGTATTTCCGCCGGCCAGCCGCTCGGCCATGATTCCTGAACCGATGACAGTTGCGAACAACAGGGCCGAGCCGATGGCTTCGGCCGCAAGGCGGCGAGACAACATCATAAATCCCTCAAGCTGCGCTGCATGTAGACATTGTCGAGCCAGCGCCCGAACTTGAAGCCGACACCGGTCAGTCGACCGGCCTCCCGGAAGCCAAGGGAAGTGTGGAGCGCGACCGAGCCGGGCTCGGCCCCGCCAATGACGGCGATCATCTCGTGGAAGCCCGCGGCGGCGGCGCGGGGGAGCAGCGCCGCGAGCAACTGCTTGCCCAAACCGCGCCCGATGTGGCGTTGATCAATGTAGATGCTGTCTTCCGCTGTGTGAACATAGGCCGCCCGCGGCCGGATTTGCGTCGCGTAGGCATAGCCTGCCACCCCGTTGCCAATCTCGACAATCAGGAATGGCCAGCCCGCTGCCTGCACTTCGATGATCTTTGCCACCATCGCGGCCCCGTCCGGCGGGACCGTGTCATATGTCGCGACGCTGTTCAGCACATGGTGGGCATAGATCGCCGCCACGGCCTCGCTGTCGCCGGGGTCGGCATTTCGAATGACGGGGGATGGTATCATGGCGACCTTTCGATTCGATATCTGCGTAAATATTGAAATATATGTGTGGGCCAAGGCAATGCGACGGTTATCAAATCGTTGAGCGTGCACCCCCTGACCTGTGTCACAGAATTGCAATCTGATCGTCATAGAAGCTGCATGGGTGACCGGTAGCGCCGTTGTGTCGGGGGAAAGCGAGTCGGGCGTGTGCCGCTCGCCACCCGGCACGGGACAAAGGAGAACAGCTTTGCGGAAAAACATGTTGCTCGCGACTGCGGTTGCTGGCGTTGTACTTGCTGCGGGCGCTGCCGAAGCGCGCACCCAGATCCGGGTGGTTGGCTCATCGACGGTCTATCCGTTCACGACGGCGGTTGCCGAGCAGTTCCGCCAGCGTTTTCCGCAGTTCGGCGCGCCGATCGTCGAATCGACAGGGACGGGTGCGGGCATGAAGCTGTTTTGCGCCGGCGTTGGCGCAGCGCATCCGGATGCTGTGAACGCCTCGCGGCGGATCAAGAAGTCGGAAGTCGAACTTTGCAAGGCGAATGGCGTAACGCAGCTTCTGGAGATTCAGGTCGGGCTTGATGGCCTGAGCCTAGCGCAAGTGAAAAGCGCACCCCCGCTGTCGGTGACAACGCGCGATTTCTATGCGGCGCTGGCCGCCGCTCCCTGGGGCAAAAAGCAGACCGCGCGAACCTGGAAAGACGTGAATGCAAAATATCCGGCAATCAAGATCGAAGTCATCGGTCCGCCGCCAACGTCGGGGACACGCGATTCGTTCAATGAGCTGCTGCTGAAGGCGGGCTGCGATACCAACCCGGCTATGGCGGTTCTAAAGAAGGCCGACGAGCCGAAGTATAACCTGACCTGTACAAAAATGCGTGAGGATGGCGGGTTCGTCGAAGGCGGCGAGAACGACAATTTGATCGTCCAAAAGTTGATTTCCAACCCGAATGCGGTTGGCGCATTTGGTTACAGCTATTTCGAGGAAAATACCGACAAGCTGCGCGACATCCCGGTCAATGGTGTGGTCGCCAGCTATGAAAGCATTTCATCGTTCAAATATCCGGTATCGCGCCCGCTCTATATCTATATCAAGCTCCAGCATGTCCGGGCAATTCGCGGTCTGCGTGAATTCGTTGCCGAATACACTAGGGAATCAACCTTTGGTCCCAAGGGCTATCTGGCACCGCGCGGCCTGGTTGCGGCCCCTGATTCGATCCGCCAGAAAAGTGCGGCGGCTGCGGCAGCTTTGACCCCGCTCGATCTTGCGGGCATCGTCAAATAAGCCGATGTCGCTGACGGTCATCACTTTCATCCTGATCGGGTTCGCCGCGACTGCCTATGTGGTCGGTCGTGGTCGGGCGATGGTCTTTGCCGGGAGCGGCAAACTATCAGCGCGCGAGGCATCGCAGATCCATTCGCGTCCCAGTCAACATGCCTGGTATATGGCGCTTTGGACGCTGGGTCCGGCGCTTATGGTTATTGCTGCCTGGGGGACTCTGTCGGACGGGTTCGTCGACCAACAGGCCCTGAATGTGGTTCCGGCCGCAGAGCAGCCAAAGACTCCCCTTGATCGCCAGACCTTTCTCAACGAGGTGCGCGGGATCGCCACGGGCGAGATTGACGGTAGCTTTGATCCGAATGCGCCCAAAGCTGCAGTGGCCTGGAAGGTTGCTCACGACCACTATAATTTGATCGCAGCCGGACTTGCAGCCGCATTGGGCCTTGCCGGTGCGATCTGGGCTTTTGCCCGCATTCGCCCGAAGTTCCGGGCTCGCCCGCGTGTCGAGCGTTTTGTCATGGCGATCCTCCTGATGGCCGCAACCGTCGCCATACTGACCACCGTCGGGATTGTCGCATCGCTCCTGTTCGAGAGCTGGCGGTTTTTCACGATGGTCTCGCCGGTCGAGTTTCTGACGACCACGACATGGTCACCGATGACGGCGATCCGCGCCGACCAGGTTGGATCGTCCGGCGCCTTTGGTGCGATCCCGCTGTTCTGGGGAACGATCTTCATTGGTGCGATCATAGCGATGGTCGTCGCCATTCCGCTTGGACTGATGGCAGCGATTTATCTCACACAATATGCGCGCCGGGATGTCCGCGCATATCTAAAGCCTGCGCTGGAGCTGCTCGCTGGGATCCCGACTGTTGTGTACGGCTATTTCGCTGCGCTGACGGTTGCGCCGGCGGTGCGCGATTTTGCGCTTTCGCTCGGTCTGGAGAATGCGTCGTCCGAAAGCGCGCTGGCGGCTGGGTCGGTGATGGGTATCATGATCATCCCGTTCGTGTCCTCGATGGCCGATGATGCGATCAACGCGGTGCCAAGCTCGATGCGCGACGGTAGCCTGGCAATGGGCGCGACCAAGTCGGAGACGATCCGACGGGTGCTGATCCCGGCAGCGTTACCCGGCATTGTTGGCGGCGTGCTGCTGGCGGTCAGTCGCGCGATTGGCGAAACGATGATCGTCGTGATGGCAGCCGGGCTCGCGGCCAACCTCACCGCCAATCCGTTTGCCTCGCTCACCACCGTGACCGCGCAGATTGTCGCGCTGCTCACGGGCGACCAGGAATTTGATTCCGCCAAGACGCTGTCAGCGTTCGCGCTTGGTTTGGTGCTGTTCGTGGTGACGTTGCTCCTCAATATCTACGCGCTGTCCGTCGTGAAGCGCTATCGGGAGGCCTATGAGTAGCGTCGGAACCGACGGGCCAGTCGGCGGGACGGACACACCGCGCGCCGCCACGGATTGGAAGTCAGCTGCGATGCGCGCGCGCATCCGCGGTCGCTACCGGTCGGAGGGCGTGTTCAAATTTCTGGGCCTCGCGGCACTTGGTCTGTCGATGGCCTTTCTGGTTTTTCTGCTATTTGACATTGGCAGCAAGGGACTGTCGGGTTTCCGGACGACACAGATACAATTAACGGTCGTCCTGGACCCGGCCACGCTGGGTCTGACGGCTGGCAGGCTTCGTGGCCCGGATGCGCAGGCAGCCGTCCAGGCGGTCGACTGGCAGACGCTGGCAACCAAGGCGATCAGTGACACATTGGGTGCCGACGCTGAGGGCGCGGTGAGCCAGGGGGCGTGGACTGCAATCCGCGACGCCGTTGTCGATGACCCGTCGCTGATCGGCACCCGGGCAAAAATCTGGGTGCCAGCTTCAAGCAGCTTTGATTTGCTTGCGAAAGGAAAGCTGGATCGCTCTGGTCCAGCCGAAGACCGGGCTGTCGATGACAATGTGCTGGCGCATTATGACCATGCGCAGGCGCGCGGCTTGCTCCGCACCGGGTTGAACATCCTGTTCCTGACCACAGCGGATTCGACGACGCCCGAACTTGCGGGCGTTTGGGGCGCGGCCAAGGGTTCGTTCCTGACGTTGGCGATTACCATCGGCTTGAGCTTTCCGATTGGTGTGTTCTCGGCGATCTATCTCGAGGAATTTGCACCCAGGAACCGACTGACCGACATCATCGAGGTCAGCATCAACAATCTGGCAGCTGTTCCGTCAATCATCTTCGGGTTGCTCGGATTGGCGGTGTTCCTCGGCACGTTTGGAATGCCAAGGTCAGCTCCGCTCGTCGGGGGCCTGACGCTCGCCCTGATGACCTTTCCGGTCATCGTGATCGCGGGTCGGGTGTCGATCAAAGCGGTCCCGCCATCGATCCGTGACGCGGCGCTTGGGGTTGGCGCGTCACCGGTACAGGTGGTGTTTCACCATGTCCTGCCGCTGGCGATGCCTGGCATATTGACAGGCACAATCATTGGCATGGCGCGCGCATTGGGCGAGACCGCTCCCCTTTTGATGATCGGAATGCGCGCGTTCATATCCGACGTGCCGTCGGGATTTGAGAATCCGGCGACTGTCCTGCCTGTGCAGGTGTTTCTTTGGTCCGACGATGTGGCGCGCGGATTTGT
>JAYVLC010000050.1:0-3884 GCA_043759675.1 Sphingosinicellaceae bacterium | reverse complement strand
CGCATCGCGTTTGGAACGCTGGTCGAAACCGGATTGGTCAAACCGGGTGCCAAGCTTACCGACCTGTCGCGCCGTTACCACGCCCGGGTGCGGGCCGATGGCAGCCTCGCGATGGCGGCCAGCGCCGGTTCGATCCACCAGATGGGAGCGCAGGCGCAAGGCGCACCAAGCTGTAACGGCTGGACCTTCTGGCATTTCGAGCGGGCCGGGCAATTGGTCCCGATCGACGCGATGCGGGAAAAATACCGGGCGGAGATGAGCTTGGCTTAGGGCCGAGCGGGTTGGGGTGCGCGGCTTTCACATGGTAGGCGTGTCCCATGACCTTGTATCTTCGCCCCACCGCCTTCATCGATGCCCCGTTCGGACTTGAGGGTCAGGCTGCACGGCTTGCCGGCGGATTGACGTGGTTCTCGGCGGTTGAGGTCATCACGCGATCTGGCAGCCAGATGGTCCCGGTCGATCGGATCGATGCCGTTCGCGCCACCCTGCCCGACCCGGCGCGTTTCGACTGGCTTTGGCATAACCTGACCGCGCCCCGCCCGCCACTTGTGCTCGGAACCCGCACCCTCCGCTTTGATGCGCCTGCCGTCATGGGCATTTTGAACCTGACGCCCGACAGTTTTTCAGGCGGGGGCATCGTAAATACGGACGAAGCGGCCGCCAAGGCCGTCGATATAGCAACAGCCGGGGCCGCGATCATCGACATCGGGGCCGAGTCGACCCGGCCGGGTGCGAAACCGGTCTGGGAGCAGGACGAAATTGCCCGGTTGATACCCGTGCTGGAACGGCTGCGCGGTGCTGACCTGCTGATGTCCGCAGACACCCGGAAAGCCGCCGTGATGCGCGCGGCGATCAGCGCTGGAGCCAGACTTATCAATGATGTCTCCGGGCTGACGTGGGACGACCGCGCGCTGTCAGTCGTGGCCAGCGCCGGATGCCCGGTCATCCTCATGCATCACCAAGGGGACCCGCAGACGATGCAGCGCAACCCGACATATGCCAACGTCCTGCTCGACATTTTTGATTGGCTCGACGCGCGGATAGATGTCTGCGTCGCGGCGGGGATCCGCCGGGACAACATCATCGTCGATCCGGGCATCGGCTTTGGCAAAACCGTACGGCACAATCTGGACCTGCTGAACGGCCTCTCGCTGTTTCACGGCCTCGGCTTTCCGGTACTCCTTGGGGCCAGTCGGAAGCGGTTCATCGGGGCCCTCACCAACGAGGAACCGGTCGAGCGGCGCCTGCCCGGCTCGCTGGCGGTTGCGATAGGTGCGCTTGCCCAAGGGATACAATTGCTGCGGGTTCACGACGTCGCCGAGACGGTACAGGCTGTTCAGGTCTGGCGCGGATTGCGGGACGCGGCGCTGACTCCGCCGGTTTAAGGCTTTCATCCTTGGGTCGCTTTGCTATGAACACCGTGCACACATTGATTAGGAGGGCATCCCATGGGCACACCGACCAACGGCACCGGCGCTGACATGAAACAGGCGACGGGCACCTACGGGACCTTTCTGACCCTGTTAAAGGTGCTGATCGGCGTTTCACTCGTCGGGCTGATCGCCGTTACCATCGTTTACAACGTCTAGCAGACCGGGGCGCAGGGCATGAAAATCGCGGTACTGCGGGAAACCGCCGAAGGGGAATGCCGCGTTGCCGCGTCACCGGAAACCGTAAAAAAATACATTGGCCTTGGTGCCGAAGTCGCGGTTGAGACAGGTGCCGGTTACGGTGCCAGCGTCTCGAACACCGCGTTCACCGATGCTGGCGCGACGGTTGCAGACCGCAAGGCTACGTTAAAAGACGCCGACCTGATCCTGACCGTCCAAGGTCCTGACGCCGCCGAGCTCAAGGGCGCGCAGGCCGGAGCCGGTGTGATCGGCATCCTGTCGCCCTATGCCAACCGCGCGCGCATCGACGGCTATGCCGCCGCCGGGTTCGTCGCGATGGCGATGGAGTTCGTGCCGCGCATCACCCGGGCCCAGTCGATGGACGTGCTAAGCTCGCAGGCCAATCTGTCCGGGTACAAGGCCGTCCTTGACGCGGCTTCCGAATATGGCCGCGCGTTTCCGATGATGATGACGGCGGCGGGCACGATCTCGGCAGCGCGCGTGTTCGTCATGGGCGTCGGTGTCGCGGGTTTGCAAGCTATCGCCACCGCGCGACGGCTTGGCGCGGTCGTGTCGGCGACCGACGTCCGCGCCGCTGTTAAGGAACAGATCGAATCGCTTGGAGCCAAAGCGATCTTCGTCGAGGCGGTTAAGGGCATCGAGGGTGAAGGCGCCGGCGGCTATGCCACGGAAATGTCCGACGAATACAAGGCGGCGCAGGCCGAGCTGGTGTCGTCGCACATTGCCAAGCAGGATATCGTGATCACCACCGCGCTGATCCCCGGCCGCCCGGCCCCGCGCCTGATTTCCGACGCCCAGATCGCCAGCATGCGGCCCGGCAGCGTGATCGTCGACCTGGCGGTCGAGGCTGGCGGCAATGTCGAAGGGGCGGTCGCCGGACAGGTGACGAGACTCCACGGCGTGAAAATCGTCGGCCACCGCAACGTGCCGTCGCGCCTCGCCGCCGACACCAGCGCGCTCTATGCCCGCAACCTGTTCACTTTCGTCTCGACCTTCTGGGACACGGACGCAAAAGGCCCAGTCTGGCCCGCCGACGACGAGATCGTCAAAGGCGTGACGCTGACCGGCGGCGGCAAGGTCGTGCATCCGAACTTGCTCACCCCCTGATCGAAAGGAGTGACCAATGCCGACAAACTGCTGGCCCGGATGCGCGCCAACCACCAAGATTGGCGCATTGCCGACGTCATTGCTGTCTGCGTCGGGTTCGGCATCACTTGCACACCCCCTCGCAAGGGGTCACATTACAAGGTGAAACATGTCTCTATGCCCGATATTCTGACCATTCCTGCACATCGGCCGATCAAAGCCGTCTATGTTCGGGAGCTGATGAGATTTATCGATGCCAGCCAAGGAGTTCACGCGTGAAACCATATGATTACGAGGTGGACATCATGCCGCTGTCCCCGGAGGATGGCGGCGGATTTGCAGCGGTGGTACCAGAATTGCCCGGCTGTCGTTCGGATGGCGACACCCCGCAGGAAGCACTCACCAACGCTTATGATGCGATTAATTGCTGGATCGAAGCTGCGGCAGAGATGGGTCGCCCCGTCCCCCACCCGCAGCGCATAGCCGCATAATCAAGCCGGAGCGACCCATGACCTTCATCTCCATTCTCTCGATCTTCGTGATGGCCTGTTTCGTCGGCTATTATGTCGTCTGGTCGGTGACCCCTGCCCTGCACACGCCGCTGATGGCGGTGACCAATGCGATCTCAAGCGTCATCATCGTCGGGGCGCTGATCGCAGCGTCGGCGAGCATCACCGGATCGGGCGTATCAAAGTGGCTCGGGCTGATCGCCGTCGCGCTGGCCAGCGTTAATATCTTCGGTGGTTTTGCGGTCACGCACCGCATGCTGGCGATGTACAAGAAGAAGGAACGTTGAGGCGTTTCACACCGGCGGACCGTCATTCCTGCGAAGGCGGGAACCCAGTCCGGACAACGACATGCGAGCTTTCGCTCGCGCCATATTTTAGTGTGCTGGGTTCCCGCCTTCGCGGGAATGACGGTGACGGTTTAGGGGCAAGCACGGCATGGAGCATGTAACCGATACACCGGCCTGGGTCGCGATTGCCTATCTGATCTCGGGCGTGCTGTTCATCCTTGCGCTGCGCGGATTGTCGTCACCCGCCACCAGCCAACGCGGCAACCGCTTCGGCATGATCGGCATGGGCATCGCCGTGGCGACGACACTGGCAACCCACGGCCTGTCCGCCTCGGTCGAGATCGCCATCGCCATCCTGATCGGCGGCGGCG
>JAYVLC010000049.1:0-13126 GCA_043759675.1 Sphingosinicellaceae bacterium | reverse complement strand
GGTGTCCACGCGACGGACGCCACCAACGCCTCGCGGACGCTGTTGATGGATTTGGCGACCTGCCGGTGGGACGATCAACTGCTGGCGCGTTTCGGGGTTCCGCGCTCGGCGTTGCCCGAGATCGTCGATTGCGCCGGACGCCTTGGTGAAACCACTGTACTTGGCCGTCGCATTCCGGTCACCGGCTGCGCTGGTGATCAGCAGGCGGCCTCGGTCGGGCAGGGGTGTCTGGCTCCCGGCCTCGTCAAATCAACCTATGGAACCGGTGCCTTTGTGATGGCAACAGCCGGGACCAATGTGCCACGCTCCGCCCACCGGCTGCTGTCGACAGTGGCCTGGCAGCTCGGCGGCGCTGCCACTTATGCGCTCGAAGGCAGCATCTTTACCGCAGGTGCGGCTGTGCAGTGGCTGCGCGACGGCCTCGGCATTATTGAGGCTGCGGCCGCTACCGAGCGCCTGGCCCGCTCAGTCCCTGATGCGGGCGGCGTGCATTTTGTTCCCGCGCTGTCCGGGCTTGGAGCGCCCTATTGGAATGCCGGCGCGCGCGGCACGTTGACGGGTCTGACCGGCGGGACGACCCGCGCTCATGTGGTCCGTGCTGCCCTTGAGGCGATGGGGCACCAGACCGCCGATCTGTTTGACGCCTTTGCTGCCGATGGTGTCGCGCCTGCGCGCTTGCGTGTCGATGGGGGCATGGTTGCCAACGACTGGCTCTGTCAGGATCTGGCGGACATGCTCGATATGGTGGTCGAGCGGCCGCGGGTCATCGAAACCACTGCACTTGGCGCAGCGATGCTGGCAGGCGTCGGATGCGGTCTGTTCGGGACGCTGGCAGACGCCGCGTCGATGTGGCAGCCTGATCGGGTGTTTGAACCCAATCTCTCGGCAGATGTGCGCGATGCCCGCCGGGCGGGCTGGGCGCATGCGATGCGCCAGACCCTGGCGATATGATAGGGTCGCTGATCCCGGCGCTGCTTTCGGTTGGCGTCATCGCCAGCGCGCTGCTGATCGGATTTGGCGGCTATGCGCTGATCAAGCGGGTCGGGGACACCAAACGCAGCCTATTGATGATAGTTGCCGGACTGGTGACGATCGTGAACATTTGGCTATGGGCGACACTGCCCGCGCAGGGCTGATAGCAGGAGATTCGGGTTGATCGACCGCAAAGCCAGTGTTGCCATCGTCGGGGCCGGGGATTTTATCGGAGCCGCCGTCGCAAGACGCTTCGCGGCAGAGGGCTATCACGTCCATGGCGGGCGGCGCAGCGCTGACAAGCTTAATAGTCTGGGCGACGAAATCGCGGCGATAGCGGGACGGTTCACCGCTCATGCCCTTGATGCGCGGTCGGAGGAGTCGGTTGCGAAGTTTCTTGACGCAGCCGACGCTGACGCACCGTTGGAATTGTGCGTGTTCAACGTTGGGGCAAACGTCAATTTTCCGCTGCTCGACACGACCGAGCGGGTGTTTCGCAAAGTCTGGGAAATGGCCTGCTATGCCGGCTTCCTGACCGGGCGGGAGGCGGCGCGGCGGATGCTGGCGCATGGGCGAGGTTCGATATTTTTCACCGGTGCAACGGCGTCGATGCGCGGCGGGACCGGTTACGCTGCATTCGCGTCGGCAAAGGCGGGGCTTCGGGTCATGGCGCAATCGATGGCGCGCGAACTCGGGCCGCAAAACATCCATGTCGCCCATCTGGTGATCGATGCCGGTGTCGATACCGCATGGGTCCGTGAACGGATGGCAGCGGCCAAAGGCGCTGACGCCGTGGCCGCGCTCGCGCCCGACACGTTGATGAGTCCCAATTCAATTGCGGAGGCCTATTGGCAGCTGCACCGTCAGTCCCGCGATGCCTGGACGCATGAACTTGACCTCCGCCCCTTTGCCGAGAAATGGTGACCGCATGAACCCGCGTTTCCTGTTCGATTTTGCCAGCCCGAATTGCTACCTAGCACACAAGCTTGTCCCCGGGATCGAGGCGCGGACCGGTGCGACGTTCGACTATGTCCCGGTCCTGCTCGGTGGATTGTTCAAGCTGACCGGAAATCAGGCACCTATGGTGGCGTTCGCCGGCATCCCCAACAAACTTGCCTATGAGAATCTCGAATTTCGGCGGTTCATGGCGCGGCACAATATCGATGGCTTCAAGATGAACCCGCACTTCCCGGTCAACACGCTGATGCTGATGCGCGGCATGGTTGCCGCCGACCTTGAAGGCGTGCTGCCTGCCTATGTGGAAGCTGGCCTGCATTATATGTGGGAGGAGCCGCGCAAGATGGATGACGCGGCTGTGCTGGCGGCAACGCTTGCCGAGGCCGGGCTGCCAGCCGAACGGCTGATGGCCCGCGCCCAGGATCAGGACGTCAAGGACATCCTCGCCGCCAATACCAGTGCGGCCTATGCTGCGGGTGCCTTCGGCCTTCCCAGCTTTCTGGTTGGCAGCGACCTGTGGTTCGGCAAGGACCGACTCAGCGATGTGACGGAGGCGATCAGGTCAGGCCAAACGCGCGAGCTCTGAGCCCATCCACCAACGGCTGGCACCGACAGGCGATGCGAATGCACCGCCCGTCGGGCACCGATCAGCTGGCTATTTCAGGATAAGTTCCTGATATTGTGTCGAGCCGATGTTTTCGCGCATCGCACCGCGCGCCAAACTCGACGCCTGCGCCTTGCGATCATCCTCGCCGAGCAGCGCCTCGACCTTGTCGCCAAATGCGGTTTGCTGTGCGATCGTTTGATAGTCTTTGGTTTCAACGATCAGGATCAGATTCGCCTCGCCCTGGCGCGCGTTGTTGGTTGCCAACACGTGGTACGCGACGATGATCCCTTCCTTTTTGCCCAGTTCCTGTATCTTCTTCCAGCGTGTCGCCAGCGAATCCATGAAGTTTTCGAACTGGCCGGGCAGGACATTGATCCGGGACGCGGTCCAGACAGTGCCCGGCTTGTAGCTGGACTCCTGAGCGTTGGCCGCCATTGGCAGCATCGCTGCGGCTGCGATCAGCCCGGCAGAAATGATGCTTGATTTGATGAAATTCATGTTTTCTCTCCCCATTTCGGTCAACTTGCCCATCAAGTCGATCCGTTCGTCGATACGCAACGCACCACCGCCACGACCGGCCCGCCTCACATCACGGACCGCGCAACCCGGTGTTTCCCGAGGCTATCCCGAACCTCAGCCTCCGCCCTGTCGCCGCCAGCAATTCGTAGTAACAAATTGCGATGACCGCATTGAAAGGGCTGCGATTTCTATCGACGGAAAGTGGGCGGCGCGCCGGGCGTTCGTCAACTGCGCTACCGTCAATAATGCGTCAATGCAGCGTCAATTCGCGCGGTTCGGGGCTGCCGGATAGGTCAGTGGTTTCCGCACGGTTTCCAGCTAGACTGATGGTGCGGCGCAAGGGCACATGGTGGCCTGGCGAATGGGGGAGAGTGTTGATGCGGGCATTTTATTCGCTTTCGGTCAGCGGGTTGGCGCTGGGTCTCGTCCTGGCGGCCTGTTCGCCGTCGCAGGATGCCGACGCGGGGCCAGTGACCACCGCGCGGCTGATGAACGCCGCGGCGGAACCCCAGAATTGGCTGACCCACGGCGGCACCTATCTGGAACAGCGCTTTAGTCCGCTGACCCAGGTCACCGATGCGAATGTCGGCCAGTTGAAACTCGCATGGTTCCACGACCTCGACACCAATCGCGCGCAGGAAGCCACGCCGCTGATCATTGACGGCGTGATGTACACCACCACGGCCTGGTCCAAGGTCGTTGCGCTGGATGCAGCCTCAGGCAAGGAGCTCTGGACCTATGATCCGGAAGTGCCAGGGCCAACCGGGTTCAAGGCTTGTTGCGATGTCGTGAACCGCGGTCTCGCCAGCTATGAGGGCAAGTTGTTCCTCGGCACACTCGATGGGCGCTTGATCGCGATTGATATCAAGACCGGCAAGCCGGTCTGGAGCGTCGTCACCGTCGATCAGTCCAAGCCCTATACGATTACCGGCGCGCCGCGTGTGGTGAAGGGCCGGGTGCTGATCGGCAATGGCGGGGCAGAATATGGCGTGCGCGGCTATGTCACGGCCTATGACGCGGCGACCGGCAAGCAGGCGTGGCGGTTCTACACGGTACCGGGCAAGCTTGGCATCAAGGATGGCGCGGCGTCTGACGATGTGCTCGAGGGAAAATCGCGCGGCACATGGTTTGGTGACAAATACCCTGAATATGGCGGCGGCGGCACGGTGTGGGATGCCATCGTCTACGATCCTGAACTTGATCAACTGTACATCGGTGTCGGCAACGGCAGCCCGTGGAACCGCAAAATCCGGTCGGAGGACAAGGGCGACAATCTGTTCCTGTCCTCGGTGGTCGCGCTCAATCCCGACACCGGCAAATATCTCTGGCATTATCAGGGCACACCGGGGGAGACGTGGGACTTCACCCAGACCCAGCCGATCATCCTTGCGACCCTGCCGATTGCTGGCAAGCCGACCAAGGTGTTGATGCAGGCCCCGAAGAACGGCTTTTTCTATGTGATTGATCGCACCAGCGGGAAATTGATCTCGGCCAAGGGTTTCGTGCCACAAACTTGGGCGACTGGCGTTGACATGGCGACAGGCCGTCCGATTGAAGTGGCAGGCGCGCGTTATCCCAAGGATGCCTTCCTGATGGCGCCGTCGGCGCTCGGCGCACATAATTGGCACCCGATGTCATTCAGCCCGAAAACCGGCCTCGTCTATCTGCCAGCGCAGGAAATCCCCTTTGCCTACGCCGACCAGAAGGACTTCAAGCATCGGTCCGGGGCGTGGAATATCGCGATCGACGTGCTTTTGAATGTCCCGCCTGCCGACGCGGCCCAGAAGAAGGCGATACGCGCGTTGCTCAAGGGTCAGCTGGTCGCCTGGGATCCGGTTGCGCAAAAGGAAGTCTGGCGCGAACAATATGACGGTCCGTGGAACGGCGGGACCCTTGCCACCGCTGGTAACCTCGTGTTCCAGGGCAATGCCAAGGGCCAGTTTCAGGCGTTCCGCGCCGACAAGGGCGGTAAGGTCTGGAGTTTCGATGCCCAGACCGGTGTCGTCGCTGGCCCCGTCAGCTATTCGGTCGGTGGCAAGCAATATGTGGCGGTGATGGCCGGCTATGGCGGGGCCTATCCGCTGACCTCGCCCTTTGTCGACCATCCGCGCCCGATGCCCAATGGTCGGGTCTTGGTGTTCGCGCTTGATGGCAAGGCGGTACTGCCCAAGGTGGAACCGATCGCCAACGCGCCCGCCAATCCACCGGCTGACAAATTCACGGCGGCACAGATCGCTGAAGGGGCCTCGGCATTTGAGGGCACCTGCGCGCTTTGCCATGGTTCGGCTGCAATCTCGTCAGGCGTTCTCCCCGACCTGCGCCGCTCTGGCGCGCTGGCGGACAAGGCGACCTGGCAGGCCATCGTCCATGACGGCCAACTGCAAAGTCGCGGGATGATCGGGTTTGCCAAATATTTCACGCCGACTGAGATTGAGAGCATCCGGGCCTATGTCGGTGAAGCCGCCACTCGGCTGAAGGCTGAGGAGGCGTCCGCAAAATAGCGAGATAGGTTGGTCAATGTGACCGGGTCAATTCCCGCATCGCCCGGTCGAGACCATCGAGTGTCAGCGGGAACATCCGGTTTTCCATCATGGCCTTGGTCATCTGGATCGATTGGCTATGCGTCCAATGCTTCTCCGGGATCGGGTTGAGCCAGACGGCTGAATGATAAATATCGGTCATCCGCCGCAGCCATGTTTCGCCCGATTCCTCGTTCCAGTGTTCGACTGATCCGCCGGGGTAGTTGATTTCATAAGGGCTCATCGAGGCATCACCGACGAAGATCAGCTTATAGTCGTGCGGGAATTTGTGGAGAATGTCGTGCATCGGCGTCCGCTCGCCCCAGCGACGCCGGTTGTCTGACCAGACACTTTCGTAGACGAAATTGTGGAAATAGAAGAATTCCAGATGCTTGAACTCGGTCTTGGCCGCCGAAAACAGCTCCTCGCAGAGCTTGACATGCGGGTCCATGGATCCGCCGACGTCCAAAAACAGCAGCACCTTGACGGCATTGTGGCGCTCGGCCCGCATGACGATGTCGAGATAGGCCTTGCGCGCCGTCCCGCTGACGGTTGCAGCAAGGTCCAGCTCCTCGGCTGATCCCTCACGGGCAAATTTGCGCAGGCGGCGCAGCGCGACCTTGATATTGCGGGTGCCCAGTTCGACGTCCGAATCGAGATTTTTGAACTCGCGCTTGTCCCAGACCTTGACCGCGCTGCCTTGGCGGCCCTCTTTCTGGCCGATCCGCACTCCTTCGGGATTGGAGCCATAGGCCCCGAACGGCGACTTGCCCGCCGTGCCGATCCATTTGTTGCCGCCTTCGTGCCGTTCCTTCTGTTCATCGAGCCGCTGTTTCAGCGTCTCCATCAGTTTGTCCCAGCCGAGCTTCGCCATCTCCGCCAATTCCTCGGGCGACAGGGTCATCTCGGCAAGTTTGCGCAGCCACTCCTCAGGAATCTCGGCAGCCTCGGTGCCGTAGGTCGTCTCCAATCCCTTAAAAACCTTGCTGAACACCTGATCAAACCGGTCGAGCAGGCCCTCGTCCTTCACATAAGCGGTGCGCGCCAGATAGTAGAAAGCCTCCACCCGGTTATCGATGACGCCCGCTTTCATCGCCTCAAGTAGCGTCAGGTGCTCCTTCAACGAGGCTGGAATCTTCGCTGCACGCAGCTCGTCGAGGAAGTTGAGAAACATCAGGGGATAGTAGCGGCACCGGTGTGTCCCGCACACTGTCAATTCATCGGGTGGGCCACGGCATCCCGATTTCCCGCGACTCGCCGGATTTGTCGCGACTCGCGGGGTTTGGCGCGACTCGGGGGACTGTGTCGCGACTCGGACAACCGCAGGGGTGCTAATCGAGTCGGGCGGCGGTTCGAAACTGCCCGGATCGGTCGCAACGCTGGTTTTGGGCAGCCCGCCCGCAAGCAATTTCCCCGGCCAATACCTGGCGATCGCTGGCGGGAAAATGCTGTGGTAAGCGGAAATTCGTTGCACTAACGACATGTAATCGCAACGAAAAAGGCCTTGGCAATTGCCAAGGCCTCTATCTCGTCTGAACTTGGTTCAGCCGCTGGCGTCTACTGGATGCCCGAGCCAAAGTACCAGTCCCAGAAGCTCCAGCGCGTAGCGGCCGGACGCCGCAGATTAAGATCACCCATGAAAATCCCTTTCGACCGACACGCGGCTTTGCCACCGCTGTCACGGAATTAACTATGGTTAAACTGAATGGTTAGCAAGAAGTTAATGCGTCAAGCTGCCGCATGCCTCCGATCATCGATCAGGATGCGGTGCAAATTGCGGACCGACATTGGCCTGCCGATCAGATAGCCTTGCGCCTTGTCGCAGCCCATGGCTTCGAGAGCGCGCAGGATTTCCGGGGTCTCGACACCCTCCGCCACCACGGTGCGCCCCAGCGAGTGCGCGAGGTGAATGGTTGAATCGACCATCAGCCGATCGCTCTGGCTGCGGTCAATCATCTTGACGAAGCTGCGGTCGATTTTGATCTCGGTCGCCGGGATTTTTTTCATATAGTCCAGCGTCGAGAAGCCGGTGCCATAGTCATCGATCGAGATGTTGATTCCCATCGCCCGCAGTTGAGCAAGCATCTCAATCGACCGGTCATGGCCGGTCATTGCAGCCGACTCGGTGACCTCCAGTGTCAGGTGGCGTGCCGGAACCCGGTGTTTCGACAACAGCGCCGCGATCCGGTCGATCAGGTCGGGTCGGTCGAGCAGCCGCGCGGAAAGATTCACCGCGACATCCATCTCGCCACCACTGGCGTTGATCTCCGCGGCGGTCCCGATCGCGCTTTCCAGAACAAAGGCGGTCAGTTTGTCGATCCGATTGCTCTGCTCGGCGGCCGGGATGAAGTCGGCCGGTCCGATCTCGCCCTTTTCGGCATGCGACCAGCGGACCAACGCTTCGGCACCGACAATGCGCTTGCTGCGCAGGTCGAGCTTTGGCTGGTAGGCAACCCACAATTCCCCCGCGTCGATTGCCGAATCGAGGCGGCCAAGCAGCGACAGCTTCCACGCCACATCTTTCAGCTTGGTGGCATCGAACTCTTTCCAGCGCCGCCCTTCCGTCTGCGCCTCTTCGGCTGCAACCAGTGCGCCCCCAATGCGGTTGGCCGGTGACCGATTGGAGCCGGCGTCGATGCCAAAGGTAATCGCCAGATCAACATGGGTTCCACCCACCACGATTGGCGTGCGGCAGAGGGCGTGCAGCGCGTCGAGCTGGTCCCCGAGCGGGGTACCGGTCTCGCTGCTTGCCAGCCAGGCGAAAATTCCTTCGTCGCCCTGGAAAATCTTGCCACCGCGCGCCCCGATGGCGAGGCGGGCGACGATCTGACTGACCAGCTCGCCTTCTGTCTCCTGCGGCAGTGCCGACGCGATTTCCGCAAAATTGTGGATGCGCGCTGCAACCAGTGCGGTGTCGGACTCGGTCGCCTGCTCCCGCAGTGCATTGAGGTTGGGTAGCCCCGAGACCCCGTTGGTCAGGCCACGGGCCCGGTACGACATCCGGAATTTGTGCCAGATCGTCAGGCTGGTGCTGATCATCACGAAGAACAATGCCGGTGTGATATCGACGAAGACGAGGCGGCTCTCGAGTGCGAATGGCAGCCCGGTCAGTGTTGCCCAAGCGACCGCCAGCCCTGAAAGCGCTTGCCAGCGGCGCTTGGCGAACAGGTGCGCGCTGGTCCCGAGGAAGACAACAATCAGTGGCACCAGCCAGCCAATCCTGACCGGCCTGCCCTGCAAAAGGGTTTCCGTGCCCAGTGCCTGGACATAGACAGCGGGCATTTTGCCATGTCCCGGCACCAAATACGTGTTGCTCGACGGAACAGAAGCCCAGCCGATGATCACCTTGTTGCCAGCAATCTCACGGCCCGTAACTCTGCCGTTGAGAAGTTCGAGCGCACTGTAGACCGGGATGCTGTCGAGAGCGATTGAGTAGTCGATCGGAAACCAGGTTCCGCTGTCACCCGGTCGTTTGGCTAGGTAGGCTGCCATCGAGGGATATGTCGTGCCACCGACGTCGAGTGCATAGGGGAGGGCTCGGGCCTCCCCCCACAGCGCGGAGAAGACGTTGACATTGACGGTCGCGGCATAGCGGCGGAAATCCTGCGGTGGCAGCAGGGCGTCCCGCTGTCCGAGCGCTGCGTTCACCACAAAGCGCCCGGGCAGGGCCACGCGGCCATCGAATCGGGCCAGCGCCTGTTCGAACACCTTGTCGTCTTTGGGGTTGCCGATACCGCTGAGGCTGGGTTCGAACGCGACCTGTTGGGCCCCGAGCTCCCGCAGCCGGTCAACCATTTCGGCATAGCGCGTCCGTGGCCATGGCCATTTGTCCAGCGAATCGATGCTGCGGTCGTCGATTGCAATGATCACAACCTTGCCGCTGGCTGGGTGGCTGCGCATCGCATTGCGCGCGGTGCGGAGGAAACCGTCAAGCGGCAAACCAAACTCGATCTGCCCCAGTCCCAGGCTGATCAGCGCCGCCCATAGCAGGATGGCTCGCCGGGGAATTCGGGCGGCAGGGGAGTTTCGAGGCGTGCGCGACCACATTTCTTCGTTCTTGAACGGCATCACACACGGAAATGTTTAACAAAGTCCGAAGAACGGTCGACGATGGTTAATTAACTTGGGCGGGTGCCAGTTTGCGTCAGGTGTGGGCCGCGTTCGCCAAGGGGGGCAGGCGGCACTTTCTCTCCCGCATGGCCCCCTTCAGATAGGAGCGGCGCGCCACCCCGGCAAAACGTGCCGCCGCTTCGTGTCGCTCGGCGCGCTTCGCCCCGGATACCTGGCGGACGAGCCC
The DNA here is from genome assembly GCA_043759675.1 of Sphingosinicellaceae bacterium. Taxonomy (GTDB): domain Bacteria; phylum Pseudomonadota; class Alphaproteobacteria; order Sphingomonadales; family Sphingomonadaceae; genus JADCGM01. The sequence goes on along the minus strand of JAYVLC010000049.1, from coordinate 3,255 downwards.
CCGGAAGGGCAGTAGGCCGGCGATCAGGTCACCGGCAGTGTCGATCACCACCTCGGCCCCCTTGCGCTTGTCGCCCGGTGCGCGCGGCACGTCGACATCGGGGCCAAGCACAGTGTTGAGCCCGGTGACGGCCCGCCGCAGGCTGACGCAGCTGCGCAGCCCGTCCAGCGAATAGGGATCAGCGAGCGCAGCCTCCAGCAGTGGCGGCACGTGCCGTCGGCGGATGTTGGTATCCGCCAGAGGGCGCGTCACCGCATCGCCGACGCGCTGCTCGTCGGAGCGCGGCATGTCGCCTGGAAGGCGGGTCTGCGCCGCAACAGCATTGGCGAGCAGCAAAGCGGCGATCAGCAAGACGTGGCGCACAGGCATCGGTTTCCCTCTCGGTGGCGACCGCAGATCGGCCGGTACCACCATAACGCTCCGGCTGCCCGCTAGGTTCCGCGCGCGCGTGCGAAGTCACTCAGCCGCAGGGCGTCACACCCCGCGCCGCGCCATGAACGCCAGCTTCTCAAACAGCATCACGTCCTGTTCATTCTTGAGCAGCGCGCCGTGCAGGGGCGGGATCAGCTTTTTGGGGTCGCGCGATTGCAAAATGTCGAGCGGCAAATCCTCGTGCATCAGCAATTTCAGCCAGTCGAGCAATTCGCTGGTCGACGGCTTTTTCTTCAGGCCGGGCACATCGCGCAGGTCATAGAAAATCTGCATCGCCTCCCGCAGCAGGGCTTTCTGGATACCGGGGAAATGCACGTCGACAATGGCCTGCATCGTCTCCCGGTCTGGGAATTTGATATAGTGGAAGAAGCAACGGCGCAGGAAGGCGTCGGGCAGTTCCTTTTCGTTGTTCGAGGTGATGACCACGATCGGGCGCTGCGCCGCGACAACCGTTTCGCCGGTTTCGTAAACATGGAACTGCATCCGGTCGAGCTCGAGCAGCAGGTCGTTGGGGAACTCGATATCCGCCTTGTCGATCTCGTCGATCAGCAGCACCGGCAGCACCGGGGAGGTGAACGCCTCCCACATCTTGCCCTTGCGGATGTAATTGCCGATGTCCTGGACCCGGGAATCCCCGAGCTGACTGTCACGCAACCGGCTGACGGCATCATATTCATACAGGCCCTGCTGCGCCTTGGTCGTCGATTTGACATGCCATTCGATCAGCGGCGCCCCGAAGGCCGTCGCGATTTCCTGCGCCAGCACGGTCTTGCCGGTGCCGGGTTCGCCCTTGACCAGCAAGGGCCGGCGCAGCGTGGCAGCCGCGTTGACCGCTACCTTCAGATCATCGGTCGCAACATAAGCACTGGTACCGTCGAAACGCATTCATCTCTCCCGTCGGGTCTTTCGTGTGAGGACGGTAGGGAAGGGGAAACCGCAGTGCAACCTGACGCCTTGGCCAGTCCGCGCCATTGACTCCGCTCAAAAACGATATAATGATGATATCATATTTAATGGAGACGAACATGACGACAGCAACAACCGCGGGCAATCTGAACGCCAGTCACGAGCGCCCGGCGTCGACGTTCAACGGCTACCTCGCGCTGGCGACCTCGCTGACCCTTCTGGCGCTTGGGATCGCGACGATCATCCGGCTGGCGAACGATGTCGGTAGCCTCGGGCAAGTCCCGGTGGCGATCACCGCGATGTTTGGTGCGGCCATCGGGTTGTGCGGCTTTTACATGCTCCAGCCCAATCAGGCGGCGGTGATTACGCTGTTTGGTTCCTATTGCGGGACCGATCGGGCTGAAGGGCTGCGCTGGACCTGGCCGTGGATGATGAAGACCAAAATGTCGGCCCGCGCCAACAACGTCATTTCGGACAAGATCAAGGTCAATGACCTGCGCGGTAACCCGATCGAGATCGCGGCGCAGGTGGTCTGGCGGGTGACGGATACCGCCCAGGCGCTGTTTGATGTCGATGATTACAAGGCCTTCGTCATGGCCCAGATCGAGGCGGCAGTGCGGACGATCGGCTCGCGCTATCCCTATGACGATATCGAGCATCATGAGGTGACGCTGCGTGGCAACCATGATCAGGTCGGGTCCGAGTTGCGCGCCGCCCTGATGGAGCGGCTGGCGGTGGCCGGCATCAGCGTTGATGAATGTGGCTTCACCCACCTCGCCTATGCGTCAGAAATTGCCGGGGCGATGTTGCGCCGCCAGCAGGCGCAGGCGGTGGTGGCGGCGCGCAAGACGCTGGTCGAGGGCGCGGTCGGCATGGTCGAGATGGCGCTGACCTTGCTGTCGGAAAAGAAGGTTGTCGAGCTGGACGATGAGCGCCGGGCCGCGATGGTGTCAAACCTGATGGTGGTGCTGTGTGGCGAGCGTGACACCCAGCCCGTCGTCAACGCCGGTTCGCTGTACTGATCATCGGCAGGACCGTGCTGCCACTTGCGAAAAAGGCGTTTGCCCTCCGTCTCGATCCGGCGCTTTACGCCGCGATCGAGCGCGCGGCAGCGGGTGATTTCCGCAGCGCCAATGCCGAGGTTGAGGTGCTGTTGCGCGAAGCGCTGATGCGCCGCGGCGTAAGGGTTGCAGTGTCGGAAGGGGCCAAACGCGGGCGGCCGGCGAAGGCGGAGTAGGGCCGAGGGAGGCCCTCGTTACCGCGCGCGCCAGTCGGAGAAGGTCGAGGTGGTGCGCTGTGTCCCGCTTTTGCCCATCATCGAGCCGGTCATGACATTATTCGATTCCGCTGGCACCATGCGGCCGTCGGGCAACATGCGATAGCGCAGGGTCGCCTCCAGCCGGTCAATTTTGACGACGAGCATCATCCTGACCGGCTTGGTCGAGACGATGCGGACCTGTGACACATAGGGGACCGGACCGCTGGTTTCGACGGTCAGCTCGCCGGTCGCATCGGCTGACAGGTCGGTGCCGTTGATTGTCAGGGATCCCGGCGCAAGTTTTGCAAACCGATAGACCGCCTTGCCACCCGCATCGGGCAGTCGCTGCAATGTGCCGGTTAGATAACGGGCGACCCGGCCATAATTGGGCACGATCGCCCTGCCATAGGATTTTGCGGCCTTTTTCAGCTCGTCGGCGGTCGGTGGGTGGCCGTTGGTGCTGACCAGTGTCCAGCGCCTCGCCGCCGGCTGTGCCGGATCCCACCGCTCGACGACTGCCAGGCTATCGCCGCCTTCGTCACCGGATTTCTGCTCAGCCCGCGTGGTCCGCGTCCAGGCAAAATCGTCCGGCCCGACCTTTGCGGCATCGGCCCGGAGCCGGTCAGACAGGGCATCGGCCTCGACCGGGGCAGCGACAG
>JAYVLC010000048.1:0-5347 GCA_043759675.1 Sphingosinicellaceae bacterium | reverse complement strand
TATATCGCGGTCAACGCCGGTGACCGGGGCGCGCTACGCGGCTGGGCGATTCCCGCTGCGACCGACATCGCCTTTGCGCTGGGGGTGCTGGCCCTGCTTGGCAAGCGGGTTCCGCCGTCCCTGAAGCTGTTCCTGACCGCCGTTGCGGTGCTCGATGATCTCGGGGCCATTCTGATCATCGCGATTTTCTACACTGCCGAACTCAACCTGCCTGCACTGGCGGTTGCCGTCGCCGGGCTCGGGATATTGATCGCCTGCAACCGGCTGAACGTCACCAAACTCTGGCCCTATCTGCTGGTTGGCGCCGGGGTTTGGGCAGCGGTGCTTCAGTCAGGCATCCACGCGACGCTGGCAGGCGTGGCGGTCGCGATGACCGTGCCAATGACCAAGCCGCTCGAACGGCTCGAACATGCGCTTCAGCCGTGGATTGCCTTTGCGGTTGTGCCGCTGTTCGGTTTTTTGAATGCCGGGGTCAGCTTTGCCGGGGTCTCCCCGGTGATCGCCGTCGGCACTGTGCCGCTCGGCATCGGCGCGGGACTGTTCATCGGCAAGCAGGTCGGGATTTTCGGGGCGTGCCGCCTGATGATTGCCACGGGGTTTGCGCAATTGCCGCACGGCACGAGCTGGCGGCAGCTCTACGGCGTCGCCTTGCTGTGCGGCATTGGCTTTACCATGAGCCTGTTCATCGGCGGTCTGGCCTTTGGCGAAGGCTCGGCCCGCGAGGATGCCGTCAAGATCGGTGTGTTCGCCGGATCACTGCTGTCAGCGCTCGCTGGCTGGCTGATCCTGCGCCCGTCGTCTCACTGGGCCGAAATGCCGCCGTCGACATAAAGTTCGCTGCCGGTGACGAATTTCGCTTCATCGGACGCCAGATACAATGCCGCATAGGCGACATCATCCGGCTCGCCGACCCGGCCCAGTGGAATCCGGCTCGCCAGTTTGGCAACCGATCCTTCGCGGTCACCTGTCACGAACATACCGTCGAGGATCGGTGTATCGATGAACACCGGGTGGATGGAGTTGCAGGTCACCCCATAGCGGGCTTTCGCGCAGTGGAGCGCGACGGACTTCGACAGGTGGCGAACGCCTGCCTTGGCAGAATTATACGCGGCCATGTTCGGCCCCGCGATGACGCCGGCAATCGACGAGATATTGATGATCGAACCCAATGACCCCTCGCGCGCGGTTGTTGCGGCAATTGCGGGGAGCGCCAGTTTGCAACCGAGAAATACGCTGTCGAGATCGACAGCGTGAACCCGGCGCCAGTCCTCAAGGCTGGTGCCCTCCACTGTCCCATTGATCCCGATCCCGGCATTGTTGACGAGGATGTGCAGTCCGCCAAATGCGGCGATCGTCGCATCGACCGCAGCCTGCCAGGCCGCAGGGTCGGTCACATCATGGCGGAACGCGGCGGCTGCGGGGCCAATGTCGGCCGCAACAGCAGCGGCCCCCGCGCCGTTGATATCGGTCAGCATGACCCGCGCGCCGTGCCGGGCAAACATCCGCGCCATCGCCTCGCCAAGCCCCTGGGCTGCACCAGTCACCAGCGCGATCTTGCCCGCCAGCCGTTCCTTATGTCTCACGCTGATGCTCCCCCAATCCTTGCGCCGGGGTGCCACAAGGCAGCGCCGCCGTCACGTCGCAACATCGCCAGCTTGCGCCGCTCGCGCGCAGACGGCACGGCGGCGACAGACTGACACCACCTGTTACATCCGGGCAACACTTCGTAAGCACATGGCGCTTGGCTCGGACCGATAGCTTGACGATGACCCGATCAGCCTTGCACATTCAGGTGAAGGTCGGCTTGGGCGAGAGTCCGGCTTGGATTTATTTGGTTTTTGGGGGAGATCATCATGCGCAAGGGCATTCTGCTCGCATCAGTCGGGCTTTCGGTCGCGGTTGTTTCGGTTCCGGCGTTTGCCCAAAGCGCGCCTACCACCCAGGCAGCAGCTGAAGACAGCCAGGCGGGTGAAATCATCGTCACGGCGACCCGTCGGTCGCAGGCGCTGTCCGACGTGCCAATCGCGGTGTCCGCCATTTCCGGCGAGCAGCTTCAACAGTCAGGTGTGACGGATCTGCGGGCGCTCAATCAGCTGGCCCCATCACTGATCGTCTCGGGCGCGACCAGCGAAGTCGCCTTCACGGCGCGGGTTCGCGGCGTCGGCACGGTTGGCGAGAACCCCGGCCTTGAATCCTCGGTCGCCCTGTTCGTGGACGGCGTTTACCGCAGCCGGACCGGCGTTGGCCTGACTGAGCTTGGCGAAGTCGAGCGGATTGAATTGCTGCGTGGTCCGCAGGGTACCCTGTTCGGGCGCAACGCCTCGGCCGGCCTGCTCAACATTGTCACCGCCGGACCCAAGTTCGACATCGGTGGCTATGCGTCAGCGACCTACGGCAACTATGACTATACCCGGATCGACGCTGGCGTGACTGGCCCGCTGATTGCCGACAAACTTGCAGCGCGTATCGACGGCGTCTGGCAAAAACGTGATGGCTTCATCAAGAATGTGACGCCAGGGGCGCCCGACATCAATGATCGTGATCGCTGGCTGGTCCGCAGCCAACTGCTGTTCACCCCGAGCGAAGATATCTCATTCCGCGTCATAGGCGACTATTCGAAGCGGAACGAGAATTGCTGCGGTGCGCTCAACCTGTCTCCCAATCGCAATCTGACAAGGCTTGGCGCGACCGGTGGTGTCGCGATCTCTGCGAACACGCTGCTGCCATTGCTACAGGCGCTTGGTGCGAACATCCAGGTCGATCCCAACGGCACGTCGTTCACCCGCGCCCAATCCTCGACGCCCGGCTTCCCTTACCGGTCGGACAGCAAGGACTGGGGCCTCTCGGGTGAACTCAACTGGGACCTCGGCGGTGCCAAGGCAACTTCGGTAACCGCCTATCGTGACTACCGGAACATCGGTGGCCAGGATTCGGATTTCAACGCGCTCGATATCCTGCGTCGTACCGACCTTGGACGCCAGTTCAAGACCTTCTCGCAGGAAGTGCGGTTCCAGGGAACGACGTTGAGCGACCGACTCGATTGGCTGGTTGGGGGCTATTATGCCGACGAAAAACTGGCCGTTCACGACGACATCAAATATGGCGCGGACTATGAGCGGTTCGCCAATTGCCTGCTGTTGGCGGGCGTTTTCCCGGCAGCCTTGTCACCGGCCTCGCCGCTCTGCGTCAACACGGCGGCGGTTCCGGCAAACGGGACCCAGGCCTTGTTGCTTACCAATCCGGCTCGTCCCGGTTTCGGATCGATACTGACAGCGCTTGGCCAGCCCAACGCTGCGATTAACGGTACCGGCGTCGTGCGGAACACCTTTGACCAGAGCAGCCGCAATTACGCGCTGTTCACGCACAATGTGATCTCGATCATTCCGGACAAATTGCTGCTGACCGCAGGCCTTCGCTATACCAATGAGCGCAAGACCCTGAAGTCAACGGTGAACACCAACAATACATTCTGCTCGACGATCATTAACTCGCCATTTCAGGCTTTCCAGACGCTGCCGTGTGTCATCAACCAGACCGCGCCCGGATTTGCCGGGACGGAGCGGGGGACAAGCACACGCGAAAGCGAATTCACCGGAACCGGGGTGGTCAGCTTCAAGCCGACACCCGATGTCATGGTCTATGGTTCGTTCTCGCGCGGCTATAAGGCTGGCGGCTACAACCTCGATACGTCGGCGCTCGACCGGCTCTGCAACACGACATTCGACGCGGCCTGCGCCGCACGACTGGCGCTGCCGGCCTTCACACCGGGCAACGGTCGCCCAGAGGCAACCGACCTGCAATTTGGTGCGGAGAAGGTCAACGCCTACGAGCTCGGGATCAAGTGGGACGGCCCCGGCATCGATGTGAACTTTGCGCTGTTCCGCCAGAATTTCGACAATTTCCAGCTGAACACCTTCAACGGCGTGAACTTTGAAGTCACCAACATCGCCAGCTGCCGGGATGGCCTGAACGGGGCCGATCGCGACGGTAGTGCAGCAACCGGCGCTTGTGCGGCCGACCGCCTGCGCCCTGGCGTGCGGTCCGAGGGCATGGAAATTGAGGTTTTTGCCCGCCCGATCAAACATGTGTCGATGACCGGCGGCTTCACCTATCTCAACACGAAATATCGCACCGACCTCGTCGGCACAGGCGGACGCCCGCTGTCCCCGGTGTTGTTCCAGCTACCCGGCGAACGCCTGTTCTCGGCTGAATATGCGTTCACCGGATCGATCGCCTGGTCGCCACCTGTCAGCGACAAAATGTCGGCGCTGGTCTATCTCGACATGCGGGCCCAGAGTGACACCAACACCGGCTCCGATATCGACCTTGAAAAGGGGCAGGACGCGTTCGCGCTCTTCAATGGTCGCCTCGGCCTCTACGGCGAAGGCAAGCGCTGGGGTATCGAGCTGTTTGGCCAGAATCTGTTCAACAAGAAATATCAGCAGATCGCTGCTGACACGCCGTTGCAGGGTGGCGGCACCTTCCGTGCTGCGACAGCGCCCGCAACAAGCGGTCTTGCGGCGACGGCGAACCAGCTGTTCATCGCCTTCCCGGGTGAGCCGCGCACCTACGGCATCACGTTGCGGACCAAGTTCTGACCTGAACCGCAGCGCCGAGCGAAGGGCCCGCCACCGCGCGGGCCCTTTTGCGTTTCAGGCCGGAAGGGCTCAAATCGCCCGTCATCCTGACGAACGTCAGGACCTCCCTGAGGGTATCCGCACATCTCGCGAGATCCTGACGTTCGTCAGGATGACGGGCTGCCGGGTCGGAATGCTCCTAAGCCGCTGCCTTTGCATCGCCCGGCTCGGCTGCGACGGCGAAAAGACGTTTTTCGAGGGTCTTCAGGCGGGTTCCGGCGAGCTTGTCGCCCGTGAGGTCGGTCAGGTAAAACACGTCGACCGCGCGTTCGCCGTAGGTGGCGATGTGCGCCGAATGAATGGTGACGCGCGCCTGAAACAGCGCATAGGTCAGCGCATACAACAGCGCCGGACGGTCGAGCGCGTTGATCTCGATGACCGTAAAGCGGTTCGACGCCTTGTTATCGATCAGCACATTGGGCTCGCCACCAAACACTTCGGCGCGGCGCCGGGCGAGTGGGCGGGCGGCGAGCCGGTCCGCAAGGCGAACCTTGCCGGCAAGCACGTCGGCGACGGTGATTTTCAACCGCGTCAGCCGCTGCGGTTCGTCGAACGCACCGCCAAGAGGATCCTCGACGACAAGATTGTCCAACGCCATGCCGTCGCGGGTTGTGTGGATGCGCGCGTCGAGAATATTGGCCCCGGCAAGGCTGATGGCCCCGGCGATGCGGTAGAATAGTCCCGGATGGTCGGCGGCGTAGATCGAGACG
>JAYVLC010000047.1:0-3831 GCA_043759675.1 Sphingosinicellaceae bacterium | reverse complement strand
CACAATGATCTGGCTGCGACCGACGGCTGCGCCGATCAGATGCGCGAACTGCGGGTGGGAGTAACCGCCTGTGAAACCATCGTCTGGCTCGTAGGTCTGCCCGGATCCGAACGCCATCGCCGCAAGTGCCAGCAGCACCGCGCACAGGTCATCGACATGAATGTAGGACGCCCGGCCCTGTCGTGGCACGAACGAGACGCCGCGCCGCGCCATCCGGAACAACTCCAGCGTTTCCCTGTCACCCGGGCCATAGACAGCGGGCGGACGAACAATGGTCCAGTCAAGACCCGACGGGTCGAACAGCGCCTCCGATGCGGCCTTGCTCGCCCCATAGCGGGAAAGTTTCGGCTCGCGGGCAGCGAGCGATGAGACGTGGATGAACCGGCGAACGCCTGCTTCGCTCGCGGCATCCATCACGCGCCGGGTGCCAGCGACATTGGCTTCGGCAAAATCGGCAGGGCGACGTGCGTTGATAACGCCGCCGACGTGGATGACGGCGTCGGCACCGGGGCACAGGCTCGCCGGGATCGATGGCGCCGTCAGATCGCCCGCGATCCACTCAACGCCTGGCATCGGTGGCTGCGCCGAACGCGCCAGCGCGCGGACGCGATACCCCTGCGCAACCGCCAGCCGCAGCAATTGTGTCCCGACAAAGCCGGTGCCGCCGGTGACGGCAAGGATCATCGAGCTCAAGCCGCGACGTCGAACATTTGGATCTCGCCGCTCAGGTACAGCGTACGGGCCTTCGAGCGGCTGAGCTTGCCGGATGATGTCTTGGGAAGCGTGCGCGGCGGCACCAGCTCAACCAGGCAATTCATCCCGGTAATCGAGCGGACCTTGCCCTTGATCGCGTCTCGGAGGGCAGCACGTTCGGCTGGATCGGTGGTCCGACACTGGACCAGAACAGCCGGGGCCTCCTCCCCATTGTCCTGGGTGATCGAAAATGCGGCGATATCGCCTGCCTTGAATCCGGCCAGCTGCTCGATCGCCCACTCGATGTCCTGGGGCCAGTGGTTCTTGCCATTGATGATAATCATGTCCTTGGCGCGGCCAACGATATAAACATAACCATCAACGACATAGCCCATGTCACCGGTGTCCAGCCAACCGTCCTTCAGGGCAGCGGCGGTCGAGACTTCGTCACGGAAATAGCAGGTCATCACCGAAGGACCGGCAAAGAACAGCCGTCCGATGCTGCGATCAGGCAGCACGACGCCGGCCGCGTCGCGCACTTCGAGTTTGTGGTGGTCGATGACCCGGCCACAATTGACGATTGACCGATAGAGGACGGGTTTCGAGGGGTCGGTCGGCAGACCGGCATGGCCCTCGCCCGACAACAAGCGCTCGTCGATCAGGTCGATGACGATGCCTTCGTTCGACGGCATGATCGACACCGCCAGTGTCGCTTCGGCCAGGCCGTAACTTGGAACGAACGCCGAAGCCTTGAACCCGGCGGGGGCAAAGACGTCAACGAACGACTGCATCACGTCGGGCCGGATCATGTCTGCGCCATTCCCGGCCAGCCGCCAGCGGGACAGGTCAAACCGGTCGCTGACGTGGCTCTGCGAGGAAATGCGGCGGGCGCAGATGTCATAGCCAAAGGTCGGTGAGTAGGACAGCGAATCCCCCTCGTTCCGGCTGATCAGGGTCAGCCAGCTCAGCGGGCGACGCGCGAAATCCTCGGTCGCCAGATAGTCGCTCGACATCTGGTTCGCGACCGGGGACAGCATGCAGCCCACCAGCCCCATGTCATGATACCAGGGCAGCCAGGAAATCACGCGGTCGTTCGGCGCAATCGAATGGCCGATGGCATGCCCGTAAATATTTGCAAGTAGCGCCTGGTGTGTGACGGCAACGCCGTGCGGAAAGCGCGTACTCCCGCTCGAATATTGCAAATAGCAAACATCACTCGGCTGCGCTTTGGGCAAGTCAACGGGCGTCGCTTCGGTCGCGCTGAAACTTTCCCAATCCGCAGCGCGAACCGCCTTGAACGGCTCGGCGGCCTCGGCAACCATCGAAAGCAGGCCGGGAGGGCTGAGCACGATCACCGGATCGCAGCTATGCAGCTGGGTGCGGATTTGTTCGACATAACCCTCGCGACCGCCAAACGACGTCGGCAACGGCAACGGTACGGGCCACGCCCCTGCATAAACCACACCGAAGAACAGCGCCGCAAAATCAGGGCCGGTTTCGGCAATCAGCGCGACCCGGTCGCCCGGCTTCACACCGGCTGCGATCAGTCGATAGGCGGCGGCAAGCGCATCGGCACGCATTTCGCTGAACGGATAAACCCGCGACAGAGTCGCGCGGGCATCGAAGAAGTTGAACCCGCGCACGCCGGATGCGGCATAGTCGAGCGCATCGCCGAGCGTCGGAAAATCGCCAAAGCGGCGCGGCAAGTCATCATGCACAGGGGTCGGTGCCCGCGCGAGATCGGCGCTGACAGCTTCCGTCACAGTGGAGCGTTGGAGCAAAACTGGCTTCCCCTCATCACTTCGCCCGGCAAATCGCGCCCGGTTGGCACGGTCCGCCACGCGACCCTCAGTGACAATTTCGTTTCAGACAGACCCTCGTCGGTCTGTAGCGCGTTCAAATTCCGGCCCGACTATGGCAGCATCGTGGCGGATGGACCGCAAAAGCAACAATTATGAACGAAAAGTGCCAAAACCGCTCACGGCGGCGTCGCTCGACTGGTTTGCACTGCGCTATGTTGAACGGTTCGCGACGACCCGCGCCAAGCTGCGGCGCTATTTGCTGGGCAAGTTACGGGAACGCGGTTGGGCCGGTGACAGCGCTGCCCCGATTGATGCCGTGGTCGAGCGCCTGGCCGGCCTCGGCTATGTCGACGACCGGGCGTTCGGGGAGGCCAAGGCACGCGGGCTGGAGCGGCGCGGCTTCGGGGTCAGGCGGGTAACGCAGGCGCTGACGGCGGCCGGACTTGAGGCTGACTTGCGCACCGAGATCGGCGAGACAGTTGACGGCGAAGCCGCCGCCATCGCCTATGCCCGTCGCAAAAAACTCGGGCCGTTTGCTGTCAGCGAGGCCGGGCCGGACCTGCAACGCAAACAATTTGCGGCAATGGTCAGGGCCGGACACCCGTTCGACGTGGTGAAACGCGTGATGAACGCGCGCAGTGAAGCGGATTTGGGCGAGTGAGTGGCTGCTGGCTCCCGGTTGACATGCCCCACCCCCCTTCACCATCTAAGGTTCATGACCAATCGCCCGCTCAACGCTGTCATCGTACCCGTCACGGCGTTCCAGCAGAATTGTACCCTGCTCTGGTGCACCAAAACCATGCGCGGGGCGTTTGTCGATCCGGGCGGCGATCTTGATAAGCTGATGGCGACCGCCAACAAGCACGGCGTGACGATCGAGAAGCTGCTGGTGACCCACGGCCATGTCGATCATTGCGGCGAGACCGGCGTGTTGGCGGAGCGGCTGGGCGTGAGGATCGAGGGGCCGCATCCGGATGACAAATTCTGGATCGATTCCAACGGCGAGTCTGGGGCAGCCTATGGAATGCTGGGCGCTGCCGCCTTCACGCCGGACCGCTGGCTTGATGATGGTGACACCGTGACGGTCGGCGACCTAACCCTCGATGTCTATCATTGCCCGGGCCACACACCGGGGCATGTGGTGTTCCACCACCCCGAATCGAACCTCGCCATTGTCGGCGACGTGCTGTTTCAGGGCTCGGTCGGGCGCACCGATTTTCCCAAGGGCGATTTCCAGTCGCTGGTGAAGTCGATCACCGGCCGGCTATGGCCGCTGGGCGATGCGACACAGTTCGTTCCGGGGCACGGCCCGATGTCGACCTTTGGGGCTGAACGC
>JAYVLC010000046.1:0-3559 GCA_043759675.1 Sphingosinicellaceae bacterium | reverse complement strand
CCTGCCGTCTCGATATCGGTTGACCCGAAATTGATCTGAAAGCCGGAGACGCCAAACAACGTACCCTGCGGCGCGCGGATCTCGGCCGGGAAATCGGGGAAGGTCGCAAGGTCACTACCAGCCAAGGCCGTGGACAGCGTAAACTGGCCGCCGGTTAGCTGCATCCCGTCGCCGCTATCGCCGACGAACCGGACCACCACGCTTTCCGCAACCTGCTTTACACGGGGCTCGCTGCCCAAATCCGTCTTGTATGCCGTCGCCATTGTCGCCCTTGCGCGGTTATGTGCGCTGTGTCCTACGCCTGCCCGACATAAGGGGCAAAGAAGAAATTGTTAGGTGGTCATCACGCGGGCTTGGGTGACAATGGCTGCGGCATGGCGGCGGGCGACCATAAGACGGTCGTTACCATAGCCGCCGCCCAGCGTGGACGCGAGCGCGATACCGCGTTTGCGGCATTCCGACGCCACAAACCCGTCACGCGCAACAAGGCCGCTATCGGTCATCGCCAGACGCCCCAGCCGGTCGTCACCGTGCGGGTCGACGCCTGCCTGATAGAGGATCAGATCGGGTGCAAAGCTGCCAAGGCAGGCCGGCAATTCTCGCGCCAAAACCTCCAGATAGTCCGCATCACCGGTGTCATCCGGCAACTCGACATCCCGGCACGAGCGCGCCTTGCGGGCCGGAAAATTCTTTGCAGCGTGCATTGAAAAGGTGAAGGCATCGGCCCGACCCGCCAGCAAACTTGCAGTACCGTCACCCTGATGCACATCCAGATCAACAACCATCACCCGCCGTGCATCGCCCTCGGCCAACAACCGGTGAGCAGCAATCGCAAGGTCGTTGAACACGCAATAGCCGGCCCCGCTGCCCGCCAGCGCGTGGTGACTGCCACCAGCGCTGTTCGCGGCAAAGCCATGCTGGAGCGCGAGTTTTCCGGCCAGCCAGGTGCCGCCGACCGAAAGTTGTGACCGTCGCGCCACGCGGGCACTGACCGGAAAGCCGATCCGTCGCTCGATAGCCGGATCAACCACTGCCGCGAGCACGGCGTCAGCATAGTCCGGATCATGCACGGCAGCGATCCAGTCGCGCGGCATCAAGTCGGGTGAGTGCTCGGTCCAAACCGCGCCAACCTCGGCAAGCGCGATCATCACCAGCGCATATTTATCCATTGGAAAACTGTGCCCCGGCGGCAGCGGCGCGACATAGTCAGGATGATGGACAAGGTGGAACGTCACTTCCCTTCCCGCCTTCGAGGGTAGGGAGTCACATCGCTGTCGAATCGAAATCCAGTGCATAGCCCGCGCTGCGGACCGTCCGGATCACGTCGGGCAGCACGTCGTCTGCATTGATGGCTTTGCGCAGACGACGGATATGGACATCCACCGTCCGCTGCTCAACGTAAACGTCCCTGCCCCAGACCGCATCGAGCAGTTGCTCGCGGGAAAACACCCGGCCCGGATGTTCGAGGAAATGCCGCAACAGTCGAAACTCGGTCGGCCCGAGCACGACGGGCGCGCCATCACGCACGACCTTGTGCGCTGCGGTGTCCATCACGATCCCGGCATAGTCGAGGCTACCGCCCTGCAACGCCGGGCGCAGGCGCCGGAGAACGGCCCGGATGCGTGCGACCAACTCTCTCGGGGAAAAGGGCTTGGTGATATAGTCATCAGCACCGGTCTCCAGTCCGCGGATCCGGTCGCCCTCCTCGGCGCGAGCGGTCAGGATGATGATCGGCAAATTGGCGGTCGACGCCTTCCGCCGCAGCCGACGGCACACCTCGATCCCCGACAGGTTGGCAATCATCCAGTCGAGAATGACCAGATCGGGTTTCTCCTCCTCGACGAGGACCATCGCGTCTTCACCGTCGTCGGTCTGGACGACGGTGAACCCCTCTTTCTCAAGGTTGTAGCGCACCAGCTCGACAAGGCCTTGATCATCTTCGACCAGCAGGATTTTCGGTTTCATCAGGCTGCTATCCTGCCGGTGGAGTCATGACTTTTTCATAGGGCGTTGCATCGGATTTCGGCCGGTCCCCGATATGGGCACCGGTCACCCCGAAATGCACCATTTCGGCAACATTGGTTGCATGATCACCGATGCGCTCCAGATTTTTCGCGATGAACAACAGGTGCGCCGAAGCCGTGATATGGTGCGGGTTCTCCATCATGTACGTCAGAAGCGCCCGAAAAATGCTGGTGTAATAATCATCCACGACCTGGTCTCGTAGACATACCGCAACCGCGAGTTCAGCGTCACGGTCGACGAACGAGTCAAGCGCATTCTTGACCATCTCGGCGACGACCTTCGCCATTTCCGGCAGGATCGACACCGGCCGGATCACGCCCGTTTCCGCAAGCACGGTGGTGCGTTTTGCGATGTTCTTCGCATAGTCGCCGATCCGCTCCAGCACCGAGCTGATTTTGAGCGCCGCGATGATTTCCCGGAGGTCATCCGCCATCGGCGCGCGAAGCGCGATAATTCGGACCGCGAGTCGCTCGACCTCGGCTTCGATGGCATCGATTGCCTTGTCCTGGGCAACGACCTTCGCCGCGCTTTCGGTGTCACGCCGGGTCAGCGCGTCGATGGCAGCAAGAATCTGTGCCTCGGCAAGTCCGCCCATCTCGCTGACCATGGCGCGAAGCTGGCCCAGGTCGTCGTCGAACGATTTTACGGTGTGCCCGTGGCTGGTGGTGACCATGCGCTTGTCCTCCTCAGCCATACCGGCCGGTGATATAATCTTTGGTGCGCGGCTCGCGCGGATTGGTGAAAATGTCCGATGTGTCGCCATATTCGACAAGCGTGCCAAGATGGAAAAACGCTGTCTTCTGGCTGACCCGGGCTGCCTGTTGCATGTTGTGGGTGACAATCACGATGGCATAGCGACCGCGCAGATCGTCGATCAGTTCCTCGATCTTGGCGGTCGCAATCGGATCAAGGGCGGAACAAGGCTCGTCCATCAGGATGACCTCGGGATCGACGGCAATGGCCCGCGCGATGCAGAGCCGCTGCTGCTGGCCACCCGATAGCGCTGTGCCACTGTCCTGCAGCCGGTCCTTGACCTCCGCCCAAAGGCCTGCCCGTCTGAGGCTGCCCTCAACGATGCTATCCATGTCGGCCTTCGACCGGGCCAGACCGTGGATGCGGGGGCCGTAGGCGACATTTTCATAGATCGACTTGGGGAACGGGTTGGGTTTCTGGAACACCATCCCGACGCGCGCCCGCAGCTGCACGACATCCATGTCGGGCGCGTAGATATCCTCGCCATCAAGGGTGATGTCGCCGGTGACCCTGGCGCTATCGACGGTATCGTTCATCCGGTTGAGGCAGCGCAGAAATGTTGACTTGCCGCAGCCGGACGGGCCGATGAACGCAGTGACATTTTCCTGGCCGATATCGATCGAAACATCGTTGATCGCTTGCTTGCTGCCGTAAAAGACATCTACGCCTTTCGCCTGCATCTTCAGCTGCTGAGGTGCGGCGGATTGCATATTGGCCCCGGAAACCGGGGATAGGACGGTGTTCACCAGCGCCTCTCAAATCTGTTGCGAAGGTAGATCGC
>JAYVLC010000045.1:0-16574 GCA_043759675.1 Sphingosinicellaceae bacterium | reverse complement strand
GCCGGGGAAGTTGCGCCGGAGATTTGGTACCGCCGCGCGCTTGCCATTGCCTATGACGCGAAGTTGCCCGCAGAGATATTGTCAGCCTCGCTGGCGCTGGTTGTGGCCTATCCCAATCCAACCAATTGGCGCGACGCGCTGACGATTTTCCGGGACGGCTCAAAGTTCGACGATCAGGGCAATCTTGATGTAATGCGTCTCCAGCGCGCCGCTGGCGGGCTCGCTGGCGAGCGCGACTTTGCCGAATATGCAGATACGGCGTCGTTGCGGGGCCTGCCCGGTGAGGCCAAGGCAATTGTTGATGAGGGTATCGCAAAGGGCATGTTGTCAGCCGCAAAGCCCTACATCCGGGACATGCAGGCGAACCTCCTCGTCCGCGTTCCAAAGGACAAAGCGTCGCTGCCGGCGCTTGAGAAAGAAGCCAAAGCGGGGCCGGGGGCAAAACTGATGGCCGCAGTCGGTGACGGCTATCTTGGCTATGGCAATTACCCCAAAGCCGCCGAGGCCTATCAGGCCGCCCTGATGAAGAAGGGTGCGGACGTGATCGTCATCAACACCCGCCTTGGCATTGCGTTGGCGCTGGCTGGCGATAAGGCGGGTGCGACGGCGGCATTTGAAGCGGTGAAGGGCGGTCCGCGTGAGACGCTCGCCAAATTCTGGCTGGCCTATCTTTCCACCAAAGCCTGATCAGGTCAGGCTCGCCCTGCGGTCGCGTCGATCGGTCGGTAACCCGACGTCCCCATAGCCAAGCTGCCTGTCGCGTCGTATAGGGCGGCGCTTCCTGTTGGCGCGCGGAGGCGAAAGAATGGACATTCGGCTTGGACTGACCTTCGACGATGTCCTGCTGGTGCCCGCTGCCTCCGAGATACTGCCCAGCGAGACAAATGTCGCCACGCGGCTGACGCGCGAAATATCGCTCTCGATCCCGGTGCTGTCCTCGGCAATGGATACGGTTACCGAGGCCGACATGGCGATCGTCATGGCCCAGGCCGGCGGCCTCGGCGTCCTTCATCGCAATTTGACCATCGAGGAACAGGCGCAGGCCGTGCGTCAGGTCAAGCGCTTTGAGAGCGGCATGGTGATCAACCCGGTCACGATGTACGCGCACCAGACGCTTGCCGACGCCCTCGACCTGATGCGGAGCCACAAGATCAGCAGCATCCCAGTCGTCGAGCCATCAATGCCAGGTCAACCCGGTCGCCTCGTCGGCATCGTCACCAACCGCGACGTCCGGTTTGCCGAAAATCCGGCCCAGCCGATCAGCGAGCTGATGACCCATCAAAATCTGGCAACTGTGCGGGCCGGCGTGTCGCGCCAGGAGGCGCAACGGCTGTTGCACCAACGCCGGATCGAGAAGCTGCTGGTGGTGGACGAGGGCGGTTGCTGCGTCGGCTTGGTGACCGTCAAGGATATCGAGAAGGCGGTTACCTATCCGAATGCGACCAAGGACGGGACGGGCCGATTGCGCGTTGCCGCCGCAACCACGGTCGGCGACAAGGGGTGGGAACGCAGCCAAGCGCTGATGGACGCGGAATGCGACCTGATCGTCATCGATACCGCGCATGGCCATAACATCGAAGTCGCCCGGGCTGTCGAGCGCATCAAACGTCATTCCAACTCGGTGCAGGTGGTTGCCGGAAACATCGCCACGTCTGAGGCGACGCGCGCGCTGATTGATGCTGGCGCGGACGCTGTGAAAGTCGGGATTGGCCCGGGGTCGATCTGCACGACACGCATTGTCGCCGGCGTCGGCGTCCCGCAATTGACCGCGGTGCTTGACGCTGCTGAAGTTGCGGCCAAGGCCGGGATCGGGGTCATTGCCGATGGCGGTCTGCGGACATCGGGTGATGTTGCCAAGGCGCTCGCCGCCGGTGCATCGGCCGTCATGATCGGCAGCATGCTGGCAGGGACCGCAGAGGCTCCCGGCGAGACGTTCCTGTATCAGGGGCGTGCGTATAAATCCTACCGTGGCATGGGCTCGGTCAGCGCAATGGCGCGCGGCTCGGCTGACCGTTATTTTCAGCAGGATATCAAGGATCAGATGAAACTGGTCCCGGAAGGCATTGAAGGGCAGGTGCCATTCAAGGGACATGCGCGCGAGGTGTTGCATCAGCTCGTCGGTGGCGTGCGTGCAGCGATGGGCTACACCGGCTCGCGGACGCTTGCAGAGTTGCGGGAGCGCGCGCGGTTCGTCCAGATCACCGGCGCTGGCCTGAGTGAGAGTCACGTCCATGATGTGACGATCACCCGCGAAGCTCCGAATTACCCGACCCGATGACCCCCGCCGCCCGCCTTCAGGCCGCTATCGAGATTTTGGACAATGTCGCCGGTGCCGCGCGCGATGCCGGTGCCGCCGCTGACACGTTGATCGCGCGATACTTCAAGGAGCGCCGCTATGCTGGTTCCAAGGACCGGCGAGCGGTCCGCGAACTGGTCTATGATGCGATCCGCGCGCTGGGGGAGCGACCCAAAAGTGGCCGTGCCGCGGTGATTGGCTATGCCCGAGCGCATGCACCGCATCTCCTCGAGTTGTTCGGCACCGACGGCCACGCGCCCGCCGAGATCGTCGAAGGTGATTTGGCGACGCAGCCGGGGCTTGCACCGGTCTGGCTGATGAAGCGGCTGAAACAACAATTTGGCAGCAAGTGCGACAATGAGGTGCGCGCCCTTCTGGGCCGCGCGCCGCTGGATTTGCGGATTAACACGCTGAAGGGGTCGACGGCGCTGATTGACGGGGCGGTGCCAACCCGGTTTGCGCCGCAGGGTCTGCGAATTGCGGACAATCTGAATGTCGAGGCGGACCCGGCCTATCAGTCGGGGCTTGTGGAAATTCAGGACGAAGGGAGCCAGTTGGCCTGCATCATTGCTGCAGCGCCGCCGGGCGGGATCGTCGTGGACTTGTGTGCCGGGGCCGGCGGCAAGACGCTCGCGCTGGCTGCTGCGATGGAAAATCGCGGTCGATTGATTGCCTGTGACACCGATCGGGGCCGTTTGTCACGCCTGCCAGCCCGTGCTGAACGCGCCGGTGCCAGCAACATCGAAACCCGACTGCTCAACCCCAACCGCGAGGCTGAAGCGCTCGCAGACCTGTCCCAGCTTGCTGATGTTGTCCTGATCGACGCGCCATGCTCGGGTACCGGAACCTGGCGGCGCAACCCCGAGGCGCGTTGGCGTTTGACGCCGGATCGATTGCAGACGTTGACGGCGCTGCAGGCCCGGCTGCTCGATATCGGCGCATCGCTGGTGAAGCCCGGCGGTCGGCTGGTCTATGTTGTGTGTTCGTTGCTACCCGAAGAAGGCGATGCGCAGTTCGACGGATTTTTTGCGCGTAATCCGGGCTTTCGGCCTGCCGCGTTTCAGTTGCCCACCATGACGGCAGCTGCACCGTCAACTTTGCTGACGCCATTGCAACATGGCTGTGATGGGTTTTTCATCGCAGTATCATCATTCGTCTGATATCATTTCTTTGAGTGCGATTCGCTTTGGAGCGTCGATTATGCGGTTTGGACAAATTGTCGTCGCGGTCGGAGGGTTGCTGGCCAGCACCAGCAGTGTGGCTGCAGCGCCTGCCGAGACAATCCTTCCTGCGTCGCAACAACGGGTTCAAGCCGGTTTCGCTGCGCTGTCAAAGGGCCTGCCGACCGTTGCCGTTGATGAGTTTGAAACCGCCCTCGCAGTCGATCCGCGGAACCGTCAGGCCTATATCGGCCTTGCTCGCGCGGCGCGTGCGCAGTCCCTGCCCGGCAAGGCGGTAAAATATTATCGCGAAGCATTGCAGCTGGAGCCGAATGACCTGGACGCTCTGCAAGGGCAGGGGGAGGCGCTTGCGACCCGAGGTGCCAAGGTCGCCGCTGAAGCCAATCTCGAGCGCATCCGGCAGCTCTGCAAAGCAGATTGCGCCGCAGCGAAGTCGCTGGCGTTGGCAATTGCTCAGGCACCGTTGCCGGCCACGGCTGCCGCTGACGCCCCGGTTGCTGCGAAAAATTAGCTGGAAACTGCGGCAGCGAGGTCTGCAAACTCGGCGACCGTCAGCGTTTCTGCCCGGCGCTCCCCGTCGATTCCACAGATGCCAAGGGCATCCACGCCGCCACGTAGGCTTTTCAAGCTCGCCCGGAGCATTTTTCGGCGCTGACCGAATGCGGCTGCCGTTACCGCTTCGATCGCACGCATCGACACGTCCCGAACCGGGGTGGTTGGTACGATGTGCACAACCGCCGAGGAGACTTTTGGCGGCGGCGTGAACGCCTTGGGGGGTAGCTCCAGCGCGATTTTCGGCCGAGATCGCCACTGGGCGAGGACCGAAAGCCGCCCATAGGCATCACTGCCTGGCGCCGCGACAATCCGCAGCGCAACTTCCTTCTGGAACATCAGCGTCAGGGTCGGCCACCACGGCGGCCACGGGTCGGCGGTCAGCCACCGGACCAGCAGCGCTGTCCCGATGTTATAAGGCAGGTTGCTCACGATATGCGCTGGCTCGCCAAGCACCATGCGCTCGTCGACCGCCATGGCATCATCGGCGATAACCCTCAGCCGCCCGTCTGCTGCGCCGACGATCTGCGCCAGCGCCGGAAGTGCCCGGTCGTCGCGTTCGACCGCGGTGACCCGCGCGCCCGCCTTCAACAATGCGCGGGTCAGGCCGCCGGGTCCGGCACCCACCTCATAGACCGCTGCACCATCAAGGTTGCCCGGCACCCGCGCGATCTTGTCCAGCAGCTGCAGGTCCATCAGGAAGTTCTGGCCGAGAGATTTTTTGGCGGCGAGGCCGTGGCGCGCGATCACCTCGCGCAGCGGCGGCAAATTACGGAGCAACTGTGTCACGCGCCGAGGCGGCGGGTCGCGCAGTCTGCTGCCAGCCGGATTGCCGCGATCATCGCATCGGCACGTGCAACACCCTTGCCCGCAATCCCGAAGGCAGTGCCGTGATCCGGAGCCGTGCGCACGATCGGCAGGCCGAGCGTCATATTGACGCCCTCGTCAAAATACAGCGCCTTCAGCGGGATCAGCGCCTGGTCATGATACATGCAAATGGCGACATCATAGTCAGCTCTGGCCCGGGCATGGAACATGCTGTCGGCAGGAAGTGGTCCAACGACATCCAGCCCTTCGGCACGAAGGATATCGATTGCTGGCTGGATGATGTCGATCTCCTCGCGGCCCAATGCGCCGCCTTCACCAGCATGCGGATTGAATCCGGCAAGGGCGAGCCGCGGCCGTTCAATGCCGAAGTCCCGCTGCAGGCCGCGCACCACGGTTTGCGCCCGCTTGACGATCAGCTCGGTAGTCAATTCCCGCGCCGCCTCGATCAATGGCATGTGCAGCGTGACCGGGACGGTCCGCAGCGTTGGCCCGACGAGCATCATTGCGGTGCGATCATACGCGACCCCGCAGCGTTCGGCGACGAACTCGGTCTGGCCGGGGTGGGTAAAGCCGATTTTATAGAGCTGCCCCTTTGAGACCGGGGCAGTGACAAGCGCGCTTGCGACTCCGCTGCGGGTGAGGCCGACCGCCGCCTCGAGGCTGTCGAGCGCGCATCGTGCACCACCAAGGTCGGGCGCGCCGGGCGTTACGTTGTCCGAATCCGGCACTTCGATCAGGGGCAGGGCGTCGTCAAAAGCGTCCAGGGCCTGCATCGGCCCGTCAATCGACACCAAGGGGCCATCCCAGACCAGTTCGATGCTCGACCTGTTGCCGACCGCAAAGAACGCCGGCAGCCCAAGCTCCAAACGGTGTTGCCACGCCTTTGCCACGACTTCCGGACCGATTCCGGCAGGATCACCCAGCGCAATGGCAAGTGGACTGAGCAATGCCTTGGCTAGCGGTAATCGACGATGGCATCGCGCCGCAGGTCACGCAGATAGCGCCGCGCCGCGCGGTTGACCCGCTCGTCGTTCATCTGGGCATAGACTTCGTCCTTCGACGGGCCCTTGACCTCCTGGACCGTGCTGTCGTCACGGCCGCACAGCACCAGGACCCGGACGCCGTCTTTGCGCGATCCAAATGGCGGCGTGGCTTCGCCGACCCGCATGTTGCGCATCATTGACTGGAGCGCGGCGGGCAGGTTCTTGAGCTGCACCGCGTCATTGGCGACCACGTCGGCCCCCAGTTCCCGGCCAACATCATCAGCGCGACCGCAACCGCCCATCGCCTGGGTCTTGGCCTGAAGTGCCTTGACCAGTTCGCCCGCCGCCTTCTCGTCCGCGCCCGGCTTGAAGCTGATCGAAATCTGCTTCAGCGCGAGCGTCACAGCGTCTGGGTCAGCTGCGAGTATCTGCTTTTTGTCGACCAAATGCAGGATTGTAACACCCGTCGCGGTCCGGATTGGGTCACTATAGTCACCCTTTTGCATGGTCTTCAGCGCTTCTGCTAGCCGCGCGTCGAGCTGTTCCGGTTGGACAAGTCCCAGATCGCCGCCGACCGCAGCCGTCGACGCCTGGGAGAATTGCCGGGCATAGGCGATGAAGGATGCACCGCCGCGAACCTGGTCCACAATGCGCTGGGCTCCGGCGATGACCTGCTGCTCATTCTCGGTGGTGGCTTCGAGGAAGATTTCGCCGACACGATATTGGGTCTGGCCCTTCGATGCCTCCAGCTTGGTGATCACCGCCTCAACCTCGTCGTCTCCGACGTTCACAAACGGCTCGACCCGTCGGCGCAGCAAGCGGCTCCACGCAAGTTCGGCCTGAATCTGTTGCTTAAGGGATGCCGCAGAGGTTTCCCGCTCCTTCAGATAGATCGTGAACTGCTTTGGCGACTGCTTGAAGTTGCTGGCGACGCGGGTGAAGGCGGAATTTACCTCGGCCGGCTCGATCTTGACGTCATGCTCGCCCGCCTCGGCGATCTGCAGTTTCTCATCGATCAGGTTGCGCAAGACCTGCAAACGAAGGCGCTCGCGTTCCTCAGCTTCGATCTTGCCGCCATTTGCCGTGACCACGAGGTTCAGGCGCTGATCCACATCGGTATCGGTGATTACCGCGCCGTTGACCATTGCGGTCGCCTTGCGAACGAACGGGTCCTGCTTGCCCAGCACCACGATCTCGGGGTTTGAATCGCCGCCGAACAGGGGCGCGTTGGCCTCCGCCTCTGGCGCTTCCTGTGCAACCGTCGGTGCCACACTCAACAGGGCAGTCGCCCCGAGCAGCCAGATTTGGCTACGCAATCTCATTCGAATCTCCGCCCCGAATTTGCGCCATCATGGCATCGTGAAGGGGCACCGGTAACAGGAGGTTCCTGAACCGGCGCTGCACATGCTGAGGCATCCTTAGCGCCCGAGGTTCTTGAGCGCCAGTCGCAGACCAAAGGTATTGCCCCGCGCCACATCACGCACCTGCGTGTAATCACGTCGCCAGGTGATGCCAAATTCCAGGCATTCGTCTTCATAGGCGATCCCGACGCGGTGACGGACCGGGTCAAAGCCGTCTGCTATGCTCAGCGGATCGTCGCGGCGGCTGCTCAGGTCAAGAATGACCGAGCCAAACACCGACCAAAAGCGGGTCAACTGGATGCGCCCGCCGGCGCGGACCTCTTCGCGGTCTGGCAGGTCTTCCAGCGCAATGTCACGATTGAGGCGGCTGTAGCCAATCTCGGCAAAGGTGTGTCGACTGCCGATCGTTGCGTCGATTTCGTTCCGGCGAATGGCGAAATTGTCTTTGTCGAGACGCCAGCGATGCGTGATATCGAGTTTCCGCCCGAGGCGGAACGAGGTTCGCCCGACATAATCGGACAGCCGTCCGTCCAGACCGCTGCCGGTTGGGAAGATGCCCTGTTGGTCGTCCAGCCGATAGCTCTGTCCGGCCTCTGTGATGATCCCGACACCCGGCCGGTCCAGCGTCCAGCGCGCGCCATAGGTGACCCGCGCGCCACCTTCCCAGCGGTCGTAGCCGGGAAAGCGGTTGATATCGAAAAGATTAAGGTCCTCGAGATCGACCGACCGCGCATCCTCGTTGACGATCCGACTATTCCGCCCACCGCTGCTGCCGACAATTTGGACGCGCGGCGTAAACGTCTGGGTCCCGTCGAATGCGAGGCCAGCAAAGGGCCATTCGATATCGACAGCGATCGCGCCAAGGCCGCGCGCCTGCACCCCATCCCGCCCTGCGTAGGTTGGAACTGTGGCGGCCACCGAATTCTGGACGTTGTAGGCATCACCACGGGCCGTGGCGGTGAACGTCACCCGCTGGCCAAGGGGTGTGAGCTTGCTCAGATCCCAACGCACACTCGCCAGGGCACGCTGCGAATCCTCGCCGGTGCTGCGGGTGATCGCAAGTGTATTCGCCCTGACCTCAAGGCGTCCGCCAAGTGCGAAGGCATCAATATCCGGGGTCCAGTGAAAGTCGATCAACGGCAGGGCGATCGGTTGGGTGCCCTGACGCTGGCCCAGTCGCAATGTCTGAAACGACCAACCGGCGATCGAGAGGTATGACGCGCTGGCAAAATGTTCGAGCTGATAGGAATTGCGTAACGTCACATCGCGCGAAATATCGTAGCGCCGCGGGAAGGTATCATCGGTGGTAAACCGGAAGCCGAACGTGGATCGCCAGCTTGGCGTGTGCTGCAATTGGCCATTTGCATAGAAATAGCCGCGGAACTGACTGGCGGGGTTCAATCCGCCGGTTATCCCTGAAATGGTGCCAACCGCCCCAAATTTGAACGGCCCGTCGGCAGTCAGGCGTCGATATTGAACGGCCACCGCCGGATTGGCCGAGGTGTAGATCGACGGCGTGATCGTCAGATCGCTGCTCGGCGTCAGCGGCACATAATAGGGCAACGAGAGTTCGACGCCGAGTGCGCGGCTATATCGGAGGTCGGGCACGAGCAGCCCGCTGGTGTTTCCTGCCGTCCCGTCGGGGTGCGAAAAACTTGGCAGGTACATAATCGGTAGCCCGAGGAGCTCGAAATAGGCGTTGCGATAGCTCAGGCGATGCTTGGCGGGATTGTGAACGACCCTGACCGCCCTGATCTGCCACACCGGGGCGCGCGGACATCCATCCTCGCCGGTCGTGTCGCACGGCGAGTAGACGGCACGGCTCAGGTTGCTGATATCATCAACCCGGGTGCCACTGCGGGCGGCGAGGCGACCACCGCCCTGCAAAACCAGCAGGATATTTTCGATCGCGGCATCGCGCAGCGTGTCGGAGACGTTGACCTTGTCGCCAAATGCCTGGTTTCCACCTGGGTCGAGCACGACCACATTCCCGCGTGCCTCAACGAACCCGGTGCGGCGATTGTAGGCGACTTCCCTGGCGCGCAGGCGATACTCGCCGCGCACAATCAGCACATTGCCAGTTGCCGTGATGACGTCGGCATTGCCGTCATAGCTGAGGCTGTCAGCGGTAAAATCGACGACCTCGTTTGGCGGCGGTTCGGGCGCATCCTGAGCCGATGCAGGGCGCGCGGACAACACGCTTCCAAGCAACAGGACGGTCAGCAGACAGCGCACACAATACTCCCGCGATTCCATCGCGTCATACGGTGCAGGGCAGGGGGCGGCAAGGCAGCCCCGCATCGACCGGCGGCAACAGAGTGGTTATGGAGCGGGTATGAAACTCACGTCCGCCATCGCCATCTACTTCCTGATCTGGTCGCTCACGCTGTTTGCCGTGCTTCCAACCGGTGTGCGCACGGCGCGCGAGGCGGGGCGCAAGCCGGTCCCCGGGCAGGCGGACAGCGCTCCGCTATCTCCCGACCTTTGGCGCAAAGCCCGTTGGACAACAATTATCGCGACGGTTTTGTTCGCGATTTACTACGCAAATTATGTCGGCGGCTGGATCGGAATGGACAATATCCTGCCCGGCCTGCGTCCGCCGAACAGCTAGGTGCGGATCCGCTCCATCGCCTGTGCGAGCGCGACATAGAGTTTTCCGGTGTCTGACGAGAGCAGGGCAATTTGCAGCGACCCGCCTTCGCGTTCATTCGCAACACTTCGCATTAACTGCTCGAAATCATTTATATAACGACGGACTGAATCCCGGAATTCGCCGTCAGTTTCATAGTGTTTTCCGATGGCGCGGGCTGTGCCGCGGTCGAGAAGTTTGACCGCACGCCGGGTGAAGATCGACCGATCGCCACGCAAATAGGCCGCCCACGAACTGTCGCTGACGTCGATCGCCAGCGCCTTGGCGATATCGATCGACGAGGAATTGAGCGCATCAACCAGCAGGGTACCCCGCCGCGTGATCGTCTGCCGATTGGCGGTGTCGAGCTGGGTAGCCGTCTCGCCAATTCGCGTTTCAACCAGTGTTGCGGTCTCAAGCATCGCAAACAATTGCCGGGACAACCGCTCGGCAGCGGTCCGGGCTGCGTCGGCGCTCGCCTCGCTCGCCAGCGTCAGGTCGGCAAGCTGTCGGGTGACCGGCGCGGTGAAGGACATCCGCATTGCCGTGTCGCCTGCCGCTGCGAGCGATAGCCGGGAATCGGCAATCGCCCGGTCAAGCGCCTCACGCATCGCCCCTTCGGCCTGCGCCGCCACATCACGAGCCCGCACCAGCGCTTCGAGCAGTTTGGTCGTGGCCGCAAGCGCTGCCGCCTCAGTCCCCTGTTCGATCTCCCCGACCAGCTTGTTCGCGGTACCGAGCTTTGTTGTGATGACGGTCATCAAAGCGTCAAGCGCGTGATGCTGCGCGGCCAGCGCGTCAGCGGCAGCGGCAATTGTTGAACGACCTGCATCGATTGGCGCAGCGATCGTCGCCGCCTTGGCCGACGCCGTATCGATATCGGTACCGAGAGCCTGGACCGCTGCCCGCGCCGCATCAACCGCGTTGCCGGTGGTTGCGAGGCTGTCGGGCAAGGTAGCCGAGAGTGTGACCACCGCTGTCGACATCGACTCGCGCAATGCGTTGACTGCGAGTTCCAGTATGCGGGTCTGCTCGCCGGTCACGCCGAGCGGGCTGGACAGGTCATGAATCTGCTGCAGGACCGCGGCGAGCCGTTCATCCAGCCGGTCGAATGTCGTGCTGCTGCTTTGCGCCGCATTGGTGAGTTTGGCATCAAGGACGCCGAAACTGCGGCCATAGCTTTCGACGAGCTCCCCGCTCAACGCCTCGTGCCGGACCAATTCACCGCTCAGTCGCCCGGCTTGCTCGGCGAGGCCCGACAGCTGTGCGTTGACGCTCGTTGCGGTATCCTGACCCAGGCTAACCAGAATCGCCTGGGCCTGGCCAGTCGCTGCCACGACGGCCTCGACCTGCGCCTCGACTGCCGCGCGCGCAACTTCAAGTGCATCGGATGCCCGTGTCATTGCGCCATCTACGGCCGTTTCAAGTGACCTAGTCTGCGCGCCAAAGTGGATGGCTGTCGCCGTGCTTTCGGCTTCAATGGCGGCCAGCGTGCTTCGCAATGCCCCAGCCGTGACCTCGGCCTGCGCCTTCATGTCTTCATGGCGCGAGGTGACGGTCGCGAGCAGCAGATCAACATCCCCGATCTGGCCACGCGCGCTCGCCGCGCTCTCACCCAGAAGCAGCTGGATTGCGAGGGCCTGTTCGCGCGCTGTCGGCAACGTGCTGATGACATTGGCCAGTTCCGCGCTTGCCGCACTGCTGCCAGCACCGAGTTCACCAACCAGCAGTTCGATCGCCGCCCGGTCCCGACTGAGGGCAGCTGATACCGCACCCGTCCGTTGTTCAAGGTAGCCAGTTGCGTCCATCAGCGCATCGGCCTGGCTCGCAAGCGACGCCCGAACTTCGTCGACCCGCCCCGAGACAGCATCCAGCACACGATCAATCGCATCAAGTTCAAGCCGTGTTCGTGATGTCACCTCGTTGAAGTGCGCTTCGGCTTCGGCAATCCGGAACATCGCCGCACGGGTCTCGCCAGGTGCGGCCCGCGCAAACATCAAAGCGATCAACCAGATCGCCGTCAGCGGGGCCGTCACGCCAGCTGCAATTCCACCAAGTCCGACCAACGTGATTTGCGTTGGCGGCAGGTAGCGGACCAACAGGTAAATCGTGGCCACAGCGACCGCCAGCCAGACCAACGAGGCGGCCGCCGCGAGCAGAATGACGGTCCGTCCGGCAGGCCGCTGGCGCGCGTCTGCCGTCTCGTCAGCCGCATCGACCATTGATCGACGCGCCGCTCGTGACACCGCCTTGGCTGCGTCGGCGGTCGAGACTGTGGCAAGCGAACGCATGATGTCCCCGGTCCTGCAATCGAACATCTAGCCTGTACCACATCTTGCGGCAGGCGCGACAGTCTGTGCGCGCGGTTGGGTGCTTGGCAACTGCTGCCCGCAGGCTCACACAGGCGGTCGGCAATGATTGGGCAGGGTGGGAGCGAAATGGCAATTGTCGGGCTGCTGAGCGCACATCACGGTGCTGACGGCGCGGAGCCCTGGGGGTTGCTCGCCGTCGGCGGTATCGCGATCGTCGAGCGTCAGATGCGGCAGGCCATTTGCGCCGGCGCGACCCGCGTGATCGTCAAGGTGGAGAGCGATTCACCCGGCCTGCTGGCAATGATGGAGCGTGCCGGTCCACGCCTGATCATCGCGCGCGACGGTGCAGCGCTTTCGGATGCCATCGGTGGCGACGACGCCCTGCTGTTCGCCGAAGGTCTGATTATTGACGACCGAATTGTTGCCCGGATGGCAGCGATGGATGGCGCAGCGCTGGCGGTTTGGTCCGACGGTGCGCCACCTGAGGCGGAGCGTATCGATCAAGCCACTTGCTGGGCTGGCCTTGCCCTGATCCCGGCGCATGTGGCGACCGGGGTTGCCGCAACGCTTGGCGACTGGGACATGCAATCAACCTTGCTCCGTGCCACGGCAGCGCTGGCGTCATCACGGCTCGAGATCGGCACGGTCAACCTCTATGTCGCCGACCTTGGCCGAGATGTGCCATTGCTATGGAGCGCCGTTCGCACGCCGGACACTGCGGCTGCTGCGCTGGAGGCACTGCTGGGCGCGACCGACGTCACCGGCGGTGGGTGGGTTTCGCGATTTATGCATCCGCCGGTGGCGAATTTTCTGACCCGCTGGCTGGTACCGACACCCATTCGCCCCGTTACGGTCAGAATTCTGGCCAGTTGCGCCGGTGTCATTGCGGGCTTGGCGCTTGCGACAGGCTGGTTGTCAGCGGGCGTTGCCCTTGCCCTGGGTACCGGTTTCCTCAGCCGCGTCGCCGACAAGCTGGAGCGCGTTCGGGTTGTCGTGCCGCGCTGGCGCGAACCGTGGGATGTGGCGGACCGCACAGTTGAATATGCGTGGTATATCTGCCTTGGCAGCTGGCTTGCGCGCGCGCCGGGTGGCAGCAGCGCGTGGCTTCTCGCCGCCATCACGATCATGTTCGCCGCCTCATCGGAGCTTCAGCGCCGTTTCTTCAGCCGATTTGTCGGCCGGTCCCTCGACAGCGCCGGTCGATTCGAGCGGCGGTTTAGCCTTGTGGCCGCCGGGCGCGACACGTTGATATGGGCGCTTGTTCCGTTCGGGTGGTTTGGCCAGTGGTTGCCCGGCCTTGCTGTTCTGGCCGCTTACGCCAGCACCACATTTTTTGTAGTCCAGACCCGCTTGTTCATACGGCTGGGTGAGGTGTCGCCGGTGGACCGGGGTCGGCCCGGCCCCAGGTGATCCCCTGTTCCGGTTCAGACATGTCAGGTCCCTTTAGCCGTCGTTAACCTTGTTCGGCCTAATCCAGTGCATGTGAGGTGAGGTGAGGTGACGGAAACCGGCGGAGTCCGAGCTGGAATTGACACAACTGCTGCGCGCGATCGCGCCCAGCGGGGAGAGAATTTGCGCGCGGTCAGCGGGAACAGCATTTTTGGTCCCGCCGCACAGATCAGCGATCAACGCAAATCCCTGGTACGTGGCCTTGCCGATTCGCTGGTGCGTGAGGTGATCGAGGCGCTTCGGGTTGCGATGGCAGGAAATACCCCGACATCGGAGATGCATCGCAACTTTGCCGCGATCCCGACAGTTGAGCTTGCGGCCCGGCTTGGGGAGCTTCCGGTGTTCAGGACTCCGTCGATGCTTGGCCTGTTGTTCCGGCACGCCGATGACCATTTGTTCAAGCAGCGCCTCGCAACACTTGTGTCGCCAATGGCAGGGCCGATTGGTCGGATGGCGCAATCGGCCGATCCGGCCATGGCGCAAAACGCGATGGCCCTTGTGATCGTCATGGCGCGGCGAACCGATGCCGCCGGAACGCCGGTGCTACCGATGGACGAAGTCCCACGTGCCGACCTTGAACACGTCATTTGGCAGGTTGCCGCGACGCTTGCGACATTGTCGGCAGCCATAGAGCGGGACCCGGCGCTTCCGCTGGCCGCGCGGGTCGTATTGTCGGGCCACACGCCAGAGCGGGCAGCCGGGGACCGCGCTGCCGCCCTTGCCACGAGTATCGACCGGGCTGGCTGGGCCCGTGACGAGCTGATCGTTGAATTGATCGGATCGGGCGCATTGCACGTTGCCGCTGCCCTCCTCGCGGTCCGATGCGACCTGCGGCACACGGACTGCCTCGACATTCTCATCTCCGATGAGCCGCTGTGCTGGGCTGTCCTTGCGTCTGGCGCTTCGCTTGCCGGCCCGAGGTTGTTCCAGCTGCTGGCGGCCGGGCAGGGGCGGGCCGCCGCAGCTGCGGACGCGGAAGCACATGCAGACCGGCTGGGCGTGGCGGAGCGCGACGATATTCTGCGCGATTGGCGGCTTGATCCGGGATATCGCAGCGCCCGCGCCGCCGTCCGGTCGTGACCGCACCGGTTCGCGCCAATGGCGGCGGCTTGATCCAGTCGCGGCTTGCCGAAGCAATCCGATCGATTGTTGCCGAGGCCGAGGCAATGCAGCTGATCGAAGACGCGCACCCGCGCTACATTGGGTACGCCAATGATATTGCCGGTGCCGCGCGGCACCTGCTCGGGTTGGTCGGCGCAACTGGGTCCGAGGCCGCTGAGGCAGGTGACCGCGCAAACATCATCGATCTGGCTGCGCGTGCACGCGCGATGGCGATACTGCGCGCTACCGACAAACATCTCAATTTTCCGCAGCTGGATGGTCCGGCCCAGCAGGTCCGCGGCGCTCCGGGGCATATCCTGCAGATCCTGGTCAATCTGGTCGGGAATGCGGTGAATTACACGCCGACAGGCGGGAGGATCGAGATGCGTTGCCATCGCGCCGGTGGCCTGGTGCATTTCGAGGTGATCGATAGCGGCCCAGGCGTGCCCGACGACGCGCATGAGCTGGTGTTCCGGGCTTTCGAACGGATTGCCCAGTCCGAGGGCGTCGGCCTTGGCCTTGCGATTTCGCGGGACCTCGCCCGCCGGATGGACGGCGATCTCACCATCGTACCCAGTCGAGCCGGAGCGCTGTTTCGGTTGACCCTGCCAGCGGCCTAGCGCTGATCGATCGGGACATAGTCTCGCGCTGTCGCTCCATTGTAGAGCTGGCGCGGTCGGCCAATGCGCTGATCCGGATCAGCGATCATTTCGTTCCACTGCGCAACCCACCCAACCGTACGGGCGAGGGCAAACAGGGCGGTAAACATCGATTTCGGAAAGCCGATGGCTGACAGAATGACACCCGAGTAGAAATCAACGTTGGGGAATAGCTTTTTCTCGATGAAATATTCGTCGTTGAGCGCCAATTCCTCAAGTCGCAGCGCGACGTCAAAGATCGGGTCGGTCACACCCAGCGCCCCGAGCACTTCGCGGACCGTCTGCTGCATCACGGTCGCGCGCGGATCGTAATTCTTGTAGACGCGGTGGCCAAAACCCATCAGCCGGAACGGGTCGTTCTTGTCCTTTGCGCGGGCGATATACTCGGGAATTCGCTCAGGTCGGCCGATCTCGTGCAGCATATCCAGCGCTGCTTCATTGGCTCCGCCATGGCTTGGTCCCCACAGGCAGGCGATACCGGCGGCGATGCAGGCAAAGGGGTTTGCGCCCGATGACCCGGCAAGCCGAACAGTCGATGTCGAGGCATTCTGCTCATGATCAGCGTGCAGGATGAAAATCCGGTCCATCGCCTTTTCGACGACGGGGTTGACGACATATTCTTCTGCCGGGACGCCGAACGTCATCTGCAGAAAATTGCCGGTGTAGGACAGGCTGTTGTTGGGATAGCGGAACGGCTGGCCGGCGGCATATTTATAGGCCATCGCTGCAATCGTCGGCATCTTGGCGATCAAGCGGTGGCTGGCGATCAACCGTTGTTTGGGGTCATGGATATCGGTCGAATCCGGGTAGAATGCCGACAGGGCGCCGACCACGCCGCACATGATCGCCATCGGATGGGCGTCGCGCCGGAAGCCGCGATAGAAGGTCGAAAGCTGCTCATGCACCATCGTGTGCCGAGAAATGGTCCGTACGAACTCGTCATGCTGATCAGGGTTTGGCAGTTCACCGTGCAACAGCAGGTACGACGTCTCCATGAACGACGATTTCTCGGAGAGGTCACCGATTGAATAACCGCGGTGCAGCAGGACACCTTCGTCGCCATCGATGTAGGTGATCTTCGATTCGCACGCGGCGGTGCTGGTGAAACCGGGGTCGAACGTGAAGGCACCGGTCTGTGCGTAAAATTTGCGGATATCGACGACGTCGGGGCCGACCGACCCGGACAGGACCGGAAATTCGAAATTCTTGCCTGCCAGCTCAAG
>JAYVLC010000044.1:0-4392 GCA_043759675.1 Sphingosinicellaceae bacterium | reverse complement strand
AGCCGCCCGACCCGTCAACCTCCTTGACCACGAGCTCGGCCAGATTGTCGAGCACGTGCGCCAAGGCAGCGGGTTCGCGACACCGCCAGGTCGGGACATTCTGCAACAGCGCATCATGCCCTGAGTAGAAGCGAATGATGTCCGGCATATAGCTATAGATCGCCTTGTCATCGGCGACGCCGGTACCGGGCGCATTGGCGATGGTGAGGTTGCCGCACGAAAAGGCGCTGAACATGCCCGGTACGCCGAGGATCGAGTCAGGCCGGAACATCAGCGGATCGAGAAAATCATCATCGACACGGCGGTAGACGACATCAACCCGCTTTGGTCCCTCCGTCGTGCGCATGAACAACACATCATCCCGGACGAACAGATCCGAACCTTCGACCAGCTCAACGCCCAATTTGTCGGCGAGGAAGCTATGTTCATAATAGGCCGAATTGTGGAACCCCGGTGTCAGCACCACGACGGTCGGATCCCCCTTGCAGTTCGGCGGGGCCACCGACCGCAAGGTGCTGAGCAGAGCCTCGGGATAGTCCTCGACCGGTGCGACCCGGTGACGGCCCGCCAATTCCGGCAGCAGCCGCATCATCACCTCCCGGTTCTCCAGCATGTAGGAGACGCCGGACGGGGTGCGGGCATTGTCTTCAAGCACAAAGAATTCGTCGGGGCCGGTCCGCACAATGTCGATCCCGGCGATATGCGTATAAACACCGTGCGGTGGCGGGCGGTCGATCATCGCGAGACAAAAGCCTGGATTGCGCAACACCAGGTCCTCCGGGACGACGCCCGCCCGAATGATCTCCCGCTTGCCATAAATATCGCGCAAGAACGCGTTGAGCGCTTCGACGCGCTGGATCAAACCGCGTTCGAGGCCTGTCCATTCCCGGCGGGAAATAACGCGCGGAATGATGTCGAACGGGATCAGCCGCTCTCCGCCGCCGACATCACCATAAACCGCAAACGTGATGCCGATGCGGCGGAAAAACAGCTCGGCCTGGGCGCGTCGGGTTTGCAAAAGCTCGGCCGGGGCTTCGTCAAGCCAGGATTTGATGCGGGCATAGGCGTCGCGCACCGGCACGCCGCCAAAGCCGTCCATCTCATCAAAGGCTGCTGACGCCATGCACTCCCCGCTCTGATATCGCAGTTTGTGCGGTGCAGCAGCGGCGCGCAAGTGTTGATCGCACCCAACATTCATGTGCATTGAAAAAATCATGACAAAAGACACCAGCTATGGCGGATACCTCCGTCTCGACCTGCTGCTTGGCAGCCAGCAGCCGGCCGGTGCCGGGCATGACGAAATGCTGTTCATCATCATCCATCAGGCCAGCGAGCTGTGGATGAAGCTCTGCCTGCACGAACTGGGCGCCGCTCGGGAGGCGCTTGCAGCCGACAATCTGGGGCCGGCGTTCAAGATGCTGGCCCGGGTGGCGCGCATCCAAACCCAGCTGATCCAGTCCTGGGACGTATTGGCGACGATGACGCCGTGGGATTATTCGGCGATCCGTCCGCACCTCGGTTCGTCGTCAGGCTTCCAGTCGCACCAGTACCGGCTGATCGAGTTCATGCTCGGGCAGCGCGAGCAGAAAATGGCGGACATCCATGCTGACAATCCGGAGGCGCATGCGTTGCTGACCGCCGAACTGGTGCGCCCGAGCCTCTATGATGAAGCGATTGCGCTGCTCGGGCGGCGCGGCCTGCCGATCAACGATATTGAGGGCGCCTGGGCAGCAGTCTATGCCGATGTGACCCGATATTGGGACCTGTATGAGCTCGCCGAGAAGCTCGTCGACCTGGAATACCGGGTCCAGCAATGGCGGTTCGCGCATCTGAAGACGGTCGAGCGCATTATCGGCAACAAACGTGGCACCGGCGGGACCGTGGGTGCGGCCTATCTGGAGGCCGTGCTGAAAAAGCGGTTCTTCCCGGAACTGCTGTCGGTGAGGACGATATTGTGACGCTGGTGCATCCTTCGACTTCGCTCAGGATGAGCGGGCGCTATTGCGGATTTCGATTCGGCCGGCGGCAACCCCGGTCCCCGCTCATCCTGAGCGAAGTCGAAGGACGCACAGCATTGATGCGAGCCACGTTCTGACATGGCCTTCTGGGTCTACATTCTGAAATGCAGCGACGGTAGCTACTACACCGGTCACACCGACAATCTGGAAACCCGACTAAGCCAGCACGCGCTGGGGCTGGGCGGCGTGTACACCAGTGAACGCCAGCCGGTGAGCCTAGTCTACCACGACATGTTCAACGACCGCGATACTGCATTTCGCGCCGAACGGCGGATCAAGGGTTGGACACGCGCAAAAAAGGAAGCGCTGATGGCTGGTGATTGGCAGAAAATCAGGCGTCTCGCCGTTCCGCCACAGGAACGTGCCGCGCGTGGTGCGTCCTTCGACTTCGCTCAGGATGAGCGGGACAATGCGTGGGCGCAACAATGGAAATGACCCTCGACCATGCTCGCGCGCAGGATTTGATTGATCCATTGCGCCGGTTCCGGGGCCGGTTTTGCTTGCCGGAGGGGATTATCTACCTCGACGGCAATTCATTGGGGCCGCTACCAAGGGTCACGCAAGACCGCATGAATGATGCGGTGACCCGTCAGTGGGGCGCAGGCCTGATCCGGTCGTGGAATGCCGAAGGGTGGATCGAAGCCCCCCAGCGGGTGGGCGCAAAAATTGCCCCGCTGATCGGGGCGTCTGCACATGAGGTGATCGTCGCCGATTCAACATCGGTGAACCTTGCAAAGCTGCTCGTAGCGGCGTTGGCGGTGAGGCCCGGGCGAAATGTCATCCTGTCCGAGTCCGGCAACTTCCCCACCGACCTCTATATCGCGCAGGGCTTGCCGGGGGCCGAACTTCGCGTTGTGGACCGCAAGGATATCGCCGAGGCCATCGACGAAACTGTGGCCGTGCTGATGCTGACGCATGTCCACTATAAATCTGCCGCGGTCCACGACATGGCAGCGCTCACAGCGGCGGCACAGGCAAAGGGCGCATTCGCGCTTTGGGATTTAAGCCATAGCGTCGGGGCTATCCCGGTTGATCTTGGCGCGGCAAACGCCGATCTCGCGGTCGGCTGCGGCTATAAATATCTGAACGGTGGCCCCGGCGCACCGGCGTTCCTGTACGTCGCCGATCGGCATCAGGGCGTGCTGACCAGTCCGCTGTCCGGGTGGATGGGCCATGCCGCACCCTTTGATTTCACCGACACTTATGCGCCCGCAGCAGGAATGCGGCGCTGGCTGACCGGGACCCCTCCCATCCTCGGACTGGTTGGCTTGGAGGCCGGCGTGGAGATCGTTGCTGAGGCCGGGATGACAGCAATCGATGCCAAGCGGGCGGCGCTGACCCAATATCTGATCGACTGCGCGACCGAACACTGCCCGGGCCTGACGCTCGCCAGCCCGGCTGATCCGGGGCAGCGGGGAAGCCACGTCTCGTTCCAGTCGGCCCACGCCTGGCCGCTCAACGCCGCATTGATTGCGCGCGGCGTCATCGGCGATTTTCGCGCGCCCGACATTTTGCGCTTTGGGGTCACGCCACTGTACCTGGGATTTGAAGATATCTGGCAGGCCGTCGGGCATATTGCGGATTTGCTCGACAGTGGCGGCTGGGACCGGCCCGAGTTTCACGCACGGACGGCTGTCACCTGAGCTTGCAGCCCGCCCCCAACCCGGCCTAGGTTCCCCCCATGTCAAACCAGCAATTTTTCGTTTTCGCCCAATGTGAGCGCGGCATGACCTACAAAGTCGGCCGCGCCGTCATCGCCGAGGTTCCGCACGTCAAAGAAGTATCGTCGATCAGCGGCAAATGGGATCTGCTGATCAAGATCGTGGTCGACAGCCGAGAGGATGTCGGCGAGTTGATCAATGACAAATTGGCGGCGATCGAGGGCATCCGGCGAACCAAGACCGTCGTCGCCTATTTCGTCTACAATCCGGACGACGTGTTCTTTTAGGGCGTGGCGATGCCCGGCACGCTGTCACGATTGCGCGCGCATCTGGCCAATGATGCCGCCGGGGGGTTCGCCCTGATCGTCGCGGCGGCCGCGGCGCTGATCGTCGCCAACTCGTCGTTCAGCGACAGTTATCACACCCTGAAATCGACCCGCCTTGGCCCGCTATCGATCCTGCACTGGGTCAACGACGGTGCGATGGCGTTGTTTTTTCTGTTCGTCGGGCTCGAGATCAAGCGCGAGCTGATCGAAGGACAATTGTCGACGCCGCATCGCCGCCGCTTGCCGGGAGCGGCAGCACTTGCAGGTATGGCGGTCCCGGCGTTGATATATATCGCGGTCAACGCCGGTGACCGGGGCGCGCTACGCGGCTGGGCGATTCCCGCTGCGACCGACATCGCCTTTGCGCTGGGGGTGCTGGCCCTGCTT
>JAYVLC010000043.1:0-10241 GCA_043759675.1 Sphingosinicellaceae bacterium | reverse complement strand
GTCGATCTCGACGGCCTCGCGTTCGCGCCGCAGCCCCGACAGAACAGCGTTCGCTATTTTACCGATTGGGTGCTTGGCCAGCTTGATACCTTGACCGATGAGGCGGTCGAGCCGTTGATTGTTCAGACAACCCTGTTGCCCGGCATGCAACGCGCTGCCGAAGTTGCGATCCAGACCGGGGCCCCTGACGGCGTCCAGGGTGCGCTGGTTTCGATGTCGACCGACGGTGCTGTGCGCGCGATGGTCGGCGGCAAAGACTATGTCGCCTCCATCTATAACCGTGCAGTCGCGGCCCAGCGGCAGCCGGGCTCGGCCTTCAAATTGTTCGTCTATCTTGCAGCGCTTGAGCGCGGCGTTGAGCCCGACGATATCGTTGTCGACGAACCTGTGACGATCGGAAACTGGAGCCCGCGGAACTCCAATGGAAAATTCCTCGGTGAAATGACGGTGCGGGATGCATTTTCGCGTTCGGTCAACACCGTGGCGGTGAAGCTGGCATCCGACGCTGGCTTTGATTCGGTTGCCGCGATGGCGCGCCGCTTTGGCATTTCGACGCCAATCAGCCGCTTGCCCGCAATGGCGCTTGGTACGTCGGACGTTACGCTGCTCGAGTTGACCACGGCCTATGCCAGCGTCGCGCGCAGCGGCGTTGAAGTGCGCCCCTATGCAATCACGCGCATTATGACAACGCGCGGCAAGATATTGTTCACGCATGAAGCTCCGGAGCCGCGCACCCTGGTTGAACCATGGGTAGCGTCGAAGATGACTGCGATGATGCAATCCGTGGTTGAAGGAGCGGGCGGGACAGGGATGGCAGCCGCTATCGGTCGTCCGGTCGCTGGCAAAACGGGCACCACGAGCTCCAACAAGGACGGCTGGTTCCTCGGGTTCAGTGGCGACCTTGTGGCAGGGGTCTGGATGGGCCGCGATGATGCCAAAAGCGTGCCTGGGCTGGCGGGTGGCCGTGCCCCAACCCGCGCGTTTGCGGTCTTCATGCGGGCCGCGACGCGCGGGATGCCGGCACAGGACCTCAACACGCAGGTTCTGGCCCCGGAAGGCAGCGAGCCGGACGAGGAGGTCTATGGGCTCAATCCCGATGGCCAGTCATTTGAAGACGGCGCGTCACCGTCGGAGGCGCCGACCGCCCCGTCCGAAGGTCAACCCCGGCTCGACGATCAATGGTTGAACGGCGTGCTGAAGGACGGCCAGCCCGTCCCACCGCCGGCGCGCTAGGCGATTCGCCCAACCCAGTGCAGGCTGGGTCCATGTGTCTTCAGCCAGCGCCGGGCAGCAGTCATATCACCGTCGTACAGATCATTTGCCAAAACCCAGAAATCGGGTCCGTGATTCAAGTGAACGAGGTGGGCGACCTCATGGGCGACGACGGATCGGCGGACGCCGGGCGGTGCCAGAATCAGGCGCCAGCTATAGCTGATCGATCCTTTGCCGGTGCAGCTCCCCCACCGCGAAGCCGTGTCACGGACTGCAACGCGGGTCACAGGCTTGCCAACCCGCACCGCCAGATCGCGCGTTTCGGCCTCCAGGCGCGTCAACGCCAACCGGCGCAGGAACCTCTCGATTCGCCCGCTGAGGCTTTCGAGTGGCCCCCCTGCCAGAAGCGCCTCACCCTCCATGAGTACCCGGCGGGGCCGACCGGCGTCCCAGGCAATCCGGTGCTCGACGCCCTCTACCGGGACGACAGCGTCCGCACTGAAGGGCCGTGATTCAGGCCAGCGGGCCACGCGAGCCTCGATCCAATCGTCATGCGCCTCGAGGAATGCCGCCAGCTTCGCCGAGCTGGTGCGCGGGTGCAGGCTGACGCGCAGCACGCCGCGCGCGGCATCGGCACGTAGACTTAAGTTGCTGCGCCGATCAGCGCGCAACTCGATGGGGACCGCCCGACCTGCGCCCCGCCAGAGCAGCGGCTCAGAGGACACGGTCGATCAAATGATGTTCAAAATCGCCAGCGTCATCCTCACTGACGGTCCAGCCCCGTACCGATTGCCCGGCAGCATGGACGCTTTCGGGGTCGCCGCTGATCAGCGGATGCCAGGGAAGTAGGTCCTTCCCCTCCGCAAGCAGCAAATAGGCGCATGTCGATGGCAACCAGTCGAGATCGAGGATTTTTTCCGGCGTCATCCGGACGCATTCCGGGACATGGGCCTTGCGGTTGCGATAATCCTTGCAGCGCCCCGTACGCCGGTCGAGCAGGCGACACGCGACGTTGGTTGGCAACATCTCGCCGGTATCCTCGTCTTCCAGCTTGTGGACGCAGCATTTTCCGCAGCCGTCGCAGAGTGATTCCCACTCCTGCCGGCTCATGTCGCGCATGGATTTTTCGCGCCAGAAGGTCATCGGACGTATTTCACCAGTTCCGCTGCGACATCGTCGGCAGACGCCTGGGCCAGGAAACTGACGGGTTTTCCGTTGGGGTCGATCAAATAGGCCATCGCGCTGTGGTTCATCAGATAGTCCGGCCCGGCCCCCTCTTTCGTCGCATAGATACGGAATTCCTTCAGGACGGGATCAATCTGCGCGCGCGTTCCGCTCAGGCCGACGAGGCGTCGGTGGAACGCTGCGGCAAAGGTTTTGACGACAATCGGGGTATCGCGCTCGGGGTCGAGCGTGATGAAGATCGGCACAACTTTGGCCGCAAGATCGGGATGGCTCGTCTCGATGATCCGCAGACCTTGCGCAATGTGCTGGAGATCGGTCGGGCAGACATCGGGGCAAAATGTATAGCCAAAATAGATCAGCTGCCATTTGCCGCGGAAATCGCGGTCGGAGACTGTCTTTCCGTCGCCGTCAGTCAGGGCAAACGGTCCGCCAATGGTGCTCCCGGTCAGCGGACCGTCAGGTGCTGGCGGCGCGCTACAGGCAACAAGCACGGCAAGGGCCAACAGGGTGAATAGGCGGCGGTGGGGGCGCATGGATTGACTGTAACACTCTGTGCTAGGGTAGCGGAGATGTCTTTCTACCGGGGGTTTGCGATGTTGGCCATGCGTACGGCATTGACAGGGTTTGTGGCGCTGATGCTGGCGGTGCCGGCGGCCGCCCAGTTTTCCGACACCTATAATTTCTTCAAGCATGTCCGGGAGCGCAAGGCGTTCGAGGCGGTCAAGATCATCACCGAGGCTGGGTCGACCGTGGTCAATTTCCGCGATCCGGAAACCGGCGATACAGCGCTGGTCATGGTGACGCGCGGTCGCGACATGGGCTGGGTGAATCTGTTGATTTCAAAGGGCGCGGACGTCAACGGCAAGGCACGTGACGGCAATCCG
The DNA here is from genome assembly GCA_043759675.1 of Sphingosinicellaceae bacterium. GTDB lineage: Bacteria > Pseudomonadota > Alphaproteobacteria > Sphingomonadales > Sphingomonadaceae > JADCGM01. The sequence goes on along the minus strand of JAYVLC010000043.1, from coordinate 6,960 downwards.
CCACTGATCGTAGCTGCCAATCTTGGCTGGTCTGACGGCGTGCAGCGCCTGCTTTCTGTCGGGGCGAACCTCAATGCGCAAAACGCGTCGGGCGAAACAGCGTTGATCAAGGCAGTGCAGGCGCATGACTTGCCAACCGTGCGCGTGCTCGTTGATGCCGGGGCGGATGCCGACAGGAGCGATAGCGTCGCCGGCAAATCAGCGCGTGACTATGCCCTGGATGATCGCCGCTACAGTGTGATTGCCAAAGTCATCAATGATGGCCCAGCGAAACAAAAACCGGCAACAACAACGCTTCCTGCCCCGAAATAATTACGGGTCGAGCACCCGGACCATCGGCCAGCGGTCCGGCCAGGCCTTCGCTGCCATCCGGGCGCGGTAGAACGCCATGTTGCGCGGATCGGTCGCCGTCGGCCGGACGGCGCAGCCAAACAGGTCGCCAAGCCCGTGCGGCGCGATGATGTCGATCTCGCCGCCCATCAACCGGACCCCGACCGCCGTCGGCGTTTCGGCAAAGTGCCGCAGTCCATCCTCGGTGTTGCAATAGGGCGGGTTGCCGACTTTCAGGTGCATCCGCGCCTGATTGCGGACTTCCCACCTCGGACCGGGGCAAAGTCTTGCCAGTCGCGCTTCGGCGACACTCTCTGTGGCCCGGGCGGGATCTCCTGCATCAAAGTACAGCACATCGACATCGGCCCAGTCGGTCGAGACCGGCCCGCCATGCACGACATCCCAGACGATGCTGCGGATTGCACCGGCGGCGATCCAGCAATCAGGCAGGTTGATTGCCTCAACTGCGGTCAGCATCGCCATCAGGAAAGGCTCGCCGCGCACCAGCGCCCGCAGGTCAGCGGCGTGCCTCACGCCCGGTCGAGGCGGCGGCCGAGCGCCACCACGCCATGGATCAGCGGCGGCAGGATCAGCGCCGACAGCATCAGCTTGGTGAGCATCTGCCCAACCAGAAGTTCCTCGATCGGGAATACCCCGTAGAAAGCGATGCTGATGAACAGCAAGGTGTCGACCAGTTGCGACAAGACGCCGGCTGTTGCGGCGCGCAGCCACAGCCAGCGCCCGTCGGTTGTGCCCCGCAGCGCGCTGAAAATACCGACATTCAATGTCTGCGATATCCCATAAGCGATGATCCCGGCAAACATCAGGCGCGGGCTCTGGCCGAGCACCAGCTGAAATGCGGCGTAGCGGGCAGGCTCCATGCTGCTTGCCGGCGGCAGCGCCAATACCAGCAGGATCAGCCCCATCGAAACGAGCAGCGGAATGAAGCCAAAGCGCACCAGCCGGTTCGCGACCTCACGTCCGTGCAGTTCCGCAACTGCGCTCGACAGCACCACCAACAGCAGAAACGGAAAAATCCCGGCCTCGACCGCGAGATGGCTGCCCAGCGCCACCTGCTTGTTGCCCAGCACACCCGCAATGCAGGTCATCCCGCCATAGAGGATCGAAAAGACGGACAGGGACCGTTGTAGCATCGTCAGCCGCAATTCCGCGCGTCTTCAACCCTTGCCCAGAACGCCGCCTCGCGCCTGGTCATGCGGTCGATATAGGCATCGTCGCGGGGGATGGTCAGCAGCAGGCCGCGGCGCTTTGGTAGCCAGACCCAGAAGTCGATGCTCTCAAAGCCGGTGACGGCCAGGATGTGCTGGAGCTGGCCGTTGTAATAGCGCGGGACGGTGCCAGTCGCCTCGGTATGGGCATAGACTTTCTCGCCGCATTTGATCTCGACCAGCCGCTGGGACGCGATGTCGATGCCGTCAAGGCTGGCGCGCTGCCACGGGCGCAGGTTGCTTTGCAGGCACAAAGGCTCCAGCGCATGGCCGGTCTCCTCCTGATATCGCCCGCGCGCATAGGGTTCGAGCGCGGTGCCGCGCGCCATCGCCGCGTTTCCGCCTCCGCCTCCGCTACCGGAATAAACGCGCGGCGGCGCGGTCTTTTCGGTGAACAGCCGCTTTTCGGACTTCCACGGATTTTCACCCATCACCGCGGCCGCCTCCGACGCGCCGATGCCGTCATGGCGCCAGCGCAACCAGGCCGCGGTCCCCTGTTCATGGTCGATGACGTCAAAGCTCATGCACCTGCTCCCGTGCGGACGAAGCCGAGCAGGATCAGCCCTGCGACCAACAGGCCGAGCACTGGGAAATAGCCCGCCTGCTGGGTGCCAAACCACAGCGTGAACAACTGGATCAAGGTCGGTGCCAGCCAGTAGGTCATGCTGCCTGACAGCGTGTAGAGGCCAAAAAACCGGCCAGTTGCGTCCTTTGGTACCAGCGACACGAGCAGCGTCCGACTTGACGCATAAGTAGCCGTGATCCCCGCCGCATTGATGAACCCGACCGCGATATAGGCAATCTCGGGCGCGGTCCGGAACATCGGTCCGTCCCAGACCGCTACACCAGGGGTGATTGCCATGTAGAATAATGTGTCCGGGCGCAGGCCAAGGATCGCGACCTGCGCCACCAGAATCAGCAGGATTTGGAGCTGCAGCGCCTGTTTTGCGCCGAACCGCCCGTCCAGCCAAACTGCAAGGAATCCGCCGACAACCGCGAATATCCCCTGCAGGATGCCAAATGTCAGCAACTCCTCGGTCCGCCACCCCAGAACCCCCGCCGCATAGACGCCCGAGAACAGGATGATCGCGACCGTGCCGTCGGCATACAGCATTCGCGCGCCGAGGAAGGTCAGCGCGTCGCGGTTCACCTTGGCATCCCGGACCAGTGCCGTCAGGTCGCCAAGCCCGGCGCGGAACGCGGCGAGGACTGACAAGCCGGATCGCGGTGCATCAGGGGTCAGCAGGAACAACGGGAGGCAGCCGATCAGGATGATCGCACCCGCAATCGGTCCGGTGATACGGTCTGGCTCGTGGCTGGCCTTGTCGAGTCCGAACAGCGGCACTTCGGGTCTGGTGAAGGCGAACAACACGAAAATCAGCGCCGCCATCGCGAGGATATTGCCAAGCGCCAGCGCCAGCCCCGACGCCCGGTGCTCAAGTCCCGGTGCCGCGCGCGGCAGCAGTGAATTCTGGCCAAGGTCGGCATAGGCATACAACACAGTCACGGCTGCCCCGATGGCAATGACCATCGGCACAGTCAGCCCCGATCCGTCGGGCAGCGCGAACCAGTAGAGCCCGGTCAGGCCCGCCAACAGCGCGATGACCGGGGCGAGAAACGGCTTGCGCGGTCCATAGCGGTCGAGGGCTGCCCCGATGAACGGGGCGGTCAGCGCAACCAGCCAGCCACCCCATTTGCCCGACGCCGCAACAGCTGCCTGCCCCTTGACCGGGTCGCCGACGACGACCGTCGCGAAATAGGGGGTGAACACATAGATGGTGACCAGAATGACCAGCGGAATCCGCGCTGCCTCAAACAGTGACCAGGCGATTCCAGCGGCTGACAGCGTCTGTCGGGAGGGCGGCTGGGTCATCCCGGGCGACGCTACGCACATCCGGCGCGGATGCCAGCGCCAATATCGCTAGGGTCTGGCCGGTGCCAACCGCGCTTCGAGAATCTCCGCGATGCGCAATGTTGCGCGGCCATCGCCGTAAGGTGAGGCAATGCTGGCCATCGCTGCGTGGCTGTCGTGGCGGTCGATGATCCGGCGAACCTCCTTGACGATCATGTCGGGGTCTGCGCGGACGAGCCGGGCGTTGCCGGTCGCAAGACCCTCCGGCCGCTCGGTCGTCCGCCGCAAAACAAGTACTGGACAGCCAAGCGCTGGCGCTTCTTCCTGAATTCCCCCCGAATCGGTCAGCGCCAGCCGGGCATGCTGGAGCAGGTGGATCAGCTCCGGGTAACTGACCGGATCAAGCAAATGCACATTCGCGACCTCGCCCAACGCCCGGCGCAATCGGTCGTGGACCAGCGGATGCGGGTGCACCGGGATCAGGATGTCGAGATCCCCAAACCGGGCCAGCCGGATCATCGCCTCAATCATCGCATCGAGGACGGTGCCATGATTTTCGCGGCGGTGAAGCGTTGCGAGCATGATCTTGCGCCGGCCACCCAGGGCGGTCAGCCGGGATGCCACCGGTTCGGCAAGGCGCGGATCGGCAACAAGCCGTGCGGTCATCTGGTGCAACGCGTCGATCCCGGTATTGCCGGTCAGGTATATTTTGTCAGGGGGCACACCTTCGGCACGCAGCGCGGCCTCTGCCGACGCGGTCGGTGCGAAATGCTGATCGGCGATCTGGGATATCTGGCGACGGTGGAATTCTTCGGGGAATGGGTCGGCGACATCGCCACTGCGCAGGCCGGCCTCGACGTGTGCCACCGGAATTTGCGCGTAAAAGGCCGCCAGCGCGGCTGCATAGGCGGTCGCAGTGTCGCCCTGGACCACGACCATGTCGGGCTGTTCGGCGCGCAGCAGCGGCCCCAGCGCCGCCAGCGCCCGCGCCATGAAGCCATCAACACTCTGTCCCGGGCGCATCAGTGCCAGGTCAATGTCCGGTTCCAGGTTGAAATAGGCCATTGCTTGGTCGAACAGCTCCCGGTGCTGTCCTGTCGCGCAAACTGTCACGGGCAGCCCGCGCCGCCGCAGCTCAACAATCAGCGGTGCGAGCTTGATCGCCTCAGGCCGCGTCCCGGCGACGACCATCAGCTTGCCGCCGCCGTGTGTGTGATCCCCCCGAGCCATGCGGCCAGACTAACAGCGCGCGCCGTGCCGCATACCCGGCCAACCGGACGGGGTCGGGGCGATGATTGGGTGTTCACAAATACCATGCATCCCCGTTTAAACACCCTCCAGTCCCGCTCATCCTGAGCGAAGTCGAAGGACCCGCAGACTCCTTGGCGAGCATCGTGCATCCCTCGACTTCGCTCGGGGTGAGCGGGGTCTGTGTGCCTAAATCGAGATGGGGCACGCCCTTGCCTACGGTCACGGACTCAATTATGTATCTACAATGTAGATATTTGGAGCATAGCCATGAATATTCACGTCCGCCGCTGGGGCAATAGCGCCGCTGTCCGCATCCCGGCCTCTGCTTTGGCGGGAGCAAAGCTCAAACTCGATGATGCGGTGACTGTGCGCGAGGAGGAAGGGCGGATCGTTATCGAGGCGGCGCAGGAGCCTCCCTCGATTACGTTGGAATGGCTTCTGGAGGGCTTCATGCCAGACCAACGGCACGATGAGATCGATTTCGGCCCGCCAGTCGGCCGAGAAGTTTGGTGACGGACAATTGGGTGCCAGACGCGGGCGATATCGTCTGGCTCCGATTCGACCCGCAGAGTGGTCGCGAGCAGGCCGGACATCGGCCCGGACTGGTGGTGTCGCCCGCGACCTACAATCGTATGACTGGGCTGATGCTGTGTGTACCGATGACCTCGCGCGCAAAAGGCTTCAGATTTGAGGTCGCATTCCGCGACGGCGGCATCGCGCTTGCCGACCAGATCAAGTCGCTTGATTGGCGGGCGCGCGGCGCGACACCAAAGGCAAAGGCGAGCCCCGCAGAACTTGCAGCCGTCAGAGCCCGGGTGCGGGCGCTGGTGGGGTGATTAGGAAAAGAATTTGTGGAAGATCTTCGGAGCGGAATCTCGCAGGCGGCGGACCATTTGGTTTGCGTAAAACATATCAGGCGACGCCTGTTGCGCTGGTACGACGATGACGTAGTCGGGCGCCTCTTTGTCGAGTTTGAACGTAACCAGTCCCACTCCATGAATTGAACACAGCGCTTTCAGCCGCCCGAGATCGTCCTCGCTCAGCGACTCAGGCATGACGATGTAACTTTTGTGAGAGAACAGCCGGTAAGCAATGGCTTGGCCGAAAGCGATGACGGGCTGATTCGGATCAATTTTGATCTCGGCGCTAACAATCTGCGGCTGGAATTTCAGAATGTCGTCGGCACGGGGCTTGAGCACACCAATGACATCGGGCGTCCCCCACTTGCCCTTGAGAATACTCCCACCTAGCGCCTCGGCTTCGTTAGCCTCCTCAGCACCGTCGATGAGCCAAGCAGCGAAGCTGTCGTAAAAATCGGACTCCAGCAGTGTGACAGTCGTGTGTTTCGGCCCCTCGACTTTGACGGGTTGGCTTTCGGCAAAACTTTCAGACGCGATCGTAACGGATGCCTCGGATTCGTAGTATTTTGCGAGCTGATAAGTCCCGCGCGCCACCTTCACGATTTCGTCTGGTCGTGAATTGAGCAACGCGTGAACAGCGCCATGCACACTGTTATGGGGCGTCTCCGGGGTCGTCGCTTCGACCGCCTTAAGAATGGCACTCCAGCGCATTCCTCCGTTGGCTTCCTCCAACAATTCAATTGCACGAGCCTGAATCTGCTGTCGATTGAGCTTGGCCATCCGGTTTCCTCAAACGTCCAAATTCGCCACGCTCAGCGCATTCTCCTGAATGAACTCCCGCCTTGGTTCCACCACATCGCCCATCAGCTTGGTGAACAGGTCGTCGGCGACGTCGGCTTCCTTCACCTCCACCCGCAGCAGCGACCTTGCTGTCGGGTCGAGCGTGGTTTCCCACAATTGTTCGGCGTTCATTTCGCCCAGACCCTTATACCGTTGCACCGACAGGCCCTTGCGGCCGGCGTCGAGCACGGCATCGAGCAGCTCGGTCGGGCTGCGGACTATGATGTCGCCGAGTTTTGAGGGCAGCAGGTAGGTCTCCGCCTCCTCGGCGGCGAGGCTGTGCAGCTTGCGCGCCTCCGCCGATAGCAGCAGGGCGCGATCGACGACATAATGGTCGGTGACGCCGCGCAGGGATTGCTGGACATGATAGCCGCCATCCTCGGCGGCCTGCGCGGTCCAGCCGCCGTCGGGGTCGCCGGCGTTGAGCCAGGCCGCCGCCTTGGCCGCCGCCGCGTCCTGCCCGGAGCGGTTGCCATCCAGCGCCGGATTGAGGCCACCGGTCAGCGCCAGCGATTCCACCACCCACGGATTGTAGCGTTTGGGCACATAAGCAGTCAGCGCCCGGGTGCGCCGCGCATGTTCGACCAGCGCGCGCAGG
>JAYVLC010000042.1:0-4103 GCA_043759675.1 Sphingosinicellaceae bacterium | reverse complement strand
ATCTTGTAGTGGCGGCGCAGGTTCATGCGCTTTTTGCGCAGCGCGTCGGTCGCCGAATCGTCATGTGCGCCGGTTTCTTCGACGCTATGGTCTTCGCCGTCTTCTCCGGCTGGCGCTTCATTGTGCGGTGCATCGTCATCATGCGCTGCATCGTCGTGATGGTCATCATGCTGTTCGGCATGCGCTTCACGCTCGGCACGAAGCAGGGCATCGCGATCCTCTTTGGGGATCTGATAATAGTCGGGGTGAATTTCCGAGAACGCCAGAAATCCGTGACGGTTGCCGCCATATTCGATGAACGCCGCTTGCAGCGACGGCTCTACTCTGGTGACTTTGGCGAGGTAGATATTGCCTTTGAGCTGCTTTCTGTCGGCAGCTTCAAAATCAAATTCCTCGATACGGTTTCCGTTGACGACCGCGACCCGGGTCTCCTCGGGATGGCGCGCGTCGATCAGCATGCGCATTGACATTGGTTGGTCTCCGGACGCGCGGGTGGTCCGTGGCTGAGCCTGACCGGCCGGCCGCGCGAATATGGGGAGCGGGCGTGTCGCCCAAACTCCGATGGTTGGATGGAAAAGTGACCGGGTGCCGAGCAACGCGCGCCGCGCATTCGCCCGTCGGGGCGAATGATGCGAAAATGCGGCGTACCAACGTCATACGGTCTTCGGACCTCGATGCCGTGCCGGATGAGCGGGCAGAAGGCCCAGCCGCCGGCATGGCGAAACTTAGTGGTCACGGCTGGCCGGAGCGCTTCGTCGCAAGTGGCGGCGGATTGGCGTTGGTTGCCCGTGGGTGGCGCGCCGGTGCCGCTTGCGCGGACTGGCACTGTTCCCTTGCTAGCACCCTATCGTGGCAGGAACAACACAAAGCCGCACCGATTTTCGCAGGGACTCTTGCGAAGTGCATTGGTTAAGAATAGGATTCCCCGCGTAGTGACAATATGTTGCACGAGGAGGCTGATGCGAAATCTGCGCTGGAGCATGGCTCTGGCCGCTTTATTGGCGGCAGGCGCGGCGCATTCGGCGACAGTTTCCAGCATGGTGGTGGCGCTCGCGGGCGATGATGTGCTGGTCCGGCTCAGCCTGTCAGGTGCTCTTGAGGCACCGACGTCATTTGCCATCGATTCGCCGCAGCGGCTCGTCATAGATTTGCCCGACAGCAAGACCGACAATCGTGCTGTCGTCGGCGAGGGTGGCGTTAAAGTGGTTCGCAGCGCGCAGTTCAACGCTGCGACGGCGCGAATCGTCATCGACCTTGATCAACCGATGCGGATTGTCGGCGCGAGGAACGACGTATCGGTCCTGACGTTTACCTTGCGCAAGATTGATGCGGCAGCGTTCAGGACCGAAGTGGAACGGCGGCGGAACAAGGTTCCGGGCCTCGCGTCCAGCGTCCCTCGGGTACCGGACCAGCCAAAAGGACTGGCGCTTGCGTCGCTGGTCATTCCGGAAACCGGCAAGCCGCCCGAGGCCATTGCCATACGGGTGAAAGCTGCCGCGCCAAAGGTAGAGATATCGGTGAAGCCGCCGCAGGTTGCCGCCGCTGAGGCGCCGCCCGCCGAACGGCCAGCCGCGCCGACGCGCGCGCGCAGCAGCTACCGGCCGCTGGTTGTGATTGATCCCGGCCATGGCGGGCATGATGCTGGCGCGATCAGCGTGCTTGATGGCCAGCGGGAGAAAGATGTCGTGCTGGCGATCGGGCTCAAGTTGCGGCGTGAGCTTGAAGACGCTGGCTACCGGGTCGTGATGACGCGGTCCGACGACACGTTCATTCCCCTGCCGGATCGCGTCCGGATCGCAAAGGCTGCGAAAAGCGCGCTGTTTATCTCGATACACGCCGATAGCGCGCCGGGGACCGACGCCCGGGGTGCAACCGTTTACACCCTGTCGGAGGTTGCCTCGGATCGGGAAGCGGCGCGGCTGGCAGCCAAGGAGAATAAGGCGGGCCTGCTGGCGGGCGTGAATTTGTCCGACGCCAGCCCCGATGTTGCCAATATTCTGCTTGATCTGGCTCAGCGCGAGACGATGAACGTTTCGGCTGAATTCGCAACCACGCTGCAACGGGAGTTGCGTGACGATGTTCCGTTCAAAACCGAGGGCCACCGCTTTGCCGGATTTGTCGTCCTGAAGGCAGCCGACGTTCCATCAGTGCTGTTCGAGACCGGATATTTGTCGAGCGTGGATGATTCAACCCGGCTGTTTTCCGACGCCGGGCAGAACGTGCTGGCCCGCGGAATCCGCCAGGCCGTCGATGCACATTTCGAACGGCGGGTGGCGTCGCGCTGACGCCCTGCTATAGCCGCGGCCATGCTTGAAGATGGTGTCACGCGGCTCCGGCGGGGGGGCGATCTCCGGATCCTGATCGAGGCGATGCCGCGCTGGGCCCGGCGCACCGGGGCGGCCCTGCTGATCCTGTTCGCGGTCGGTGTCGTGCTGGGCGCGGTTGGCTATGTCCTGCTCAGTCGTGGTTTGCCCGGTGCGCAGCAGCTTGCCAGCTACGAGCCGCCGCTACCAACCCAGGTGCGGGCGATCGACGGCACGCCGCTGAAGAGTTTTGCGCGGGAGCGACGGGTGTTTGTCCCCTATGCCGACATTCCACCGATGCTGGTGCAGGCGGTGATTTCTGCCGAGGACAAAACGTTTTTCAGTCATGGCGGGCTGGATTATGCCGGTATCCTGCACGCGATCTGGACCAATATCCTGTCCGACAAGCGACCTGTCGGGGCGTCAACAATCACCCAGCAGGTTGCCAAGAACCTGCTGCTCAACAGCGAAGTCAGCTATCTGCGCAAGGGCCGGGAGGCGATCCTGGCGCGCCGTATCGAGAGCAGTTTCACCAAGGAAGAAATTCTCGAACTCTATCTCAACCAGATTTTTCTGGGCCGGAACGCTTATGGTGTCGAGGCGGCAGCGCAGGCCTATTTCGGCAAATCGGTGGGTCAACTGAGCCTGCCGGAGGCCGCCTATCTGGCGATCCTGCCCAAGGCCCCGTCGAATTATAACCCGGTGACGCACCGCACCCGGGCGCTTGCCCGCCGCGACTATGTGCTGAACCAGATGGCGGCAAACGGCTACATCACGGACGACGAGCGCGATGCCGCCCGTGCCACACCCCTGGTGGCGATCCGCGCCATCGACCGGACGGTCGATCATCTGGGCGATTATTTCTTCGAGGATGTGCGCCGCCAGTTGATCGCCAAATTTGGCGAGGCGGCCGAGCAAGGGCCAAACAGCGTTTATGCCGGCGGCTTGTGGGTTCGATCAACGATCAATCCGGTCATGCAGCGCGCCGCCGAACGGGCGCTGCGTGATGCGCTGGTCAGCTATGACCGCGGCCGTGGCTGGCGCGGGGTCAAGGATCGCATTGCGCTGGGGACTGGCTGGGAAGACCGGCTGAAGGGGCTGAACCTGCCGCTCGGTTATGTCGAATGGCGCGCAGCGGTCGTGATGTCGAACAATCAGGGCGAAATGCGGATCGGCTTCACCGATGGCACACTGGGCGCGATGGGACGTGACGGGGCGGCATTCCTGCGGGCAGGGGCACCCGGGGCTGAAGCGTGGCGGTACCTGAAGCCCGGCGACGTCGTGCCGGTGCAGCGGCTGTCCGCCACGCGCTATGCCATCCGGCAAATCCCCGACATTTCCGGCGGGATGATCGTCGAGGACCCGCACACCGGGCGCGTCCTTGCCATGGTCGGCGGCTTTGACGCCCGCCGCAGCCAGTTCAACCGGGCAACGCAGGCGCTGAGGCAGCCGGGGTCGGCGTTCAAACCGTTCGTCTACGCCACGGCGCTCGACAATGGTTACACCCCGGCCTCCATTGTCGTCGATGCGCCTTACTGCGTGTTTCAGACCAAATTGCTCGGAACCAAATGCTTCAAGAATTTCACCGGCGGCTATGCCGGTCCGCAGACGATGCGTTGGGGCGTTGAACAGTCGCGCAACCTGATGACGGTGCGCACCGCCTATAATGTCGGCATGGACAAGGTGGTGAAAACCGCCCGGGACATGGGGGTTGGCGATTACCCGGCGGTGCTCGCGATTTCGCTCGGGGCTGGCGACACCACGGTCGAACGCCTGACCAACGCCTATTCGATGCTGGCG
>JAYVLC010000041.1:0-8255 GCA_043759675.1 Sphingosinicellaceae bacterium | reverse complement strand
TTTGACGTTCCTGTTTTTGCCTACCAGGTGTCGGGCGAATATGCGATGATCGAGGCTGCGGTCGCTGCGGGGGTTCTGGACCGCGACAAGGCAATTCTTGAAACACTGACGGCCTTCAAACGCGCCGGTTGTTCGGGCGTCCTGACCTACCATGCCCGTGATGCAGCCCGAATGCTGGGCGAGGTATGAAAAATCCGGCGCGGCTGTTTACACTGACGATCTTCGTTGGCTCATTTCTGCTGTTCCTTGTCCAGCCGATGATTGCGCGGCTGGCGCTGCCGCGACTTGGCGGTGCGCCGGCGGTCTGGAACACCGCGATGCTGTTCTATCAGGCCGCGCTGCTGGCGGGCTATCTCTATGCTCACGCCCTTGGCCGGCTCCCAGTCAGAGCGCAGATTGGTGTGCATGCGGCGTTGCTGTTGGCGGCGGCACTCACGCTGCCCATCGGATTACGCGACCTCGCGCCGCCCGATGCCGCGGCCAATCCAGCGCCGTGGCTTCTGATGTTGTTGACGCTTTCAATCGGGCCGCTGTTTTTTGCCATCTCCGCCCAGGCCCCGCTGATGCAATCCTGGTTCGCGCGGGCCAGTGGCGGACGCGACCCCTATTTTCTTTATGCCGCCTCGAACGCGGGCAGCCTGCTGGCGTTGATCGCCTATCCGCTGCTGGTTGAACCGCAACTGGCGCTTGGTGGCCAGTCCCTGCTTTGGTCAGGGGGATTTGTACTGCTGATGACCCTTGTCGCAGTGTGCGCATGGGTCGCGCGCAACAGTCCGGCTCTGGCCGATCAACTGCCGGTGGTCGGGACCATCGTCGGCTGGCGAGACCGCGTGCGCTGGACCCTGATTGCCTTTGTCCCGTCGGGGATGATGCTGTCGACGACCACCCATCTGACCACCGACATCATGGCGATGCCGCTGCTCTGGGTGATCCCGCTTGGTCTCTACCTTGTCACCTTCATCGTCGCCTTCGCCGATGGCGGCGAGGGGTTCAGCCGCCATGCCGGACGGATCGCGCCGGCCGTACTGCTGGTGCTGGGCGCCTATGCCTTTCTTGCGGCGAACGGGCAGGCGATCATCATGGCATCGCTTGACCTGGTGCTGTTGTTCTACGTCGCGCTGGCGCTCCACGGCGAGCTGGCGCGAACGCGACCCGGCCCGCGCCAGCTGACCGATTTCTATGTCTGGCTGTCGGTTGGCGGCGTGCTGGGCGGACTATTCTGTGGCCTGCTCGCACCGATGGTGTTCGATTCAGGCTATGAACATCCGATCCTGATCGTGCTGGCGGCCCTGATGCTGCCTGCCCGCCCCCTAATCGGGTGGTTTGACCGGGTGTGGCAGCGACCGGCGTTGCGGCTTGCGCTTGGCTGGATCCTGCCGGCAACTGCGATCACGGCATCATGGTGGGCCGGGCTCTGGTTGTTGGGACCGGGCGACATGCGCGACATCAGCGGCATCTTTCTCGGCGCGACGGCGCTGCTCGCCGTGATAGCGATTGGTCACCGGGTCGCGTTTGCCACCTATCTGACCGCGCTGATGCTGGCGCTCGGCGGTTGGCAGGCGATCAAGATTTCGCAAATCCCTTTTGCCCGGGAACGCAGCTTTTTCGGGATTTATTCGGTCCGGACCAATGACCTACGGGGCGTGCGCGAATTCCTGCACGGTACGACGTTGCACGGCGTCCAGAGCCTGGTGCCGGGCATGACCAATCGCCCGATGACCTATTATGCGCCCGAAAGCGGGGCCGGACGGGCGCTGACCGCCATGCCTGCGGACAGCGATATCGCCTTCATCGGGCTCGGAGCCGGGACGCTCAGTTGCTACGCCAAGCCCGGTCAGCGCTGGACCGCGTTCGAGATTGACCCACTGGTTGTCCGCATCGCCCGCGCCGATCAGCTGTTCAGTTATGTCTCGGCCTGCAAACCCGACCTCAAGATCGACCTTGGCGATGCGCGGCTTCGACTGAAATCGCACCCGCACCAGTTTGACGCGATTGCTGTCGATGCCTTTTCGTCGGACGCGATTCCGCTGCACCTGATGACCACCCAGGCCTTTGACGGCTATGCCAATGCGCTGAAGCCCGGCGGGCTGTTACTGGTCCATGTCAGCAACCGGTTTATTGATCTCGAGCCAGTGGTGGCAGCCATCGCCGACGCTGGCGGCTGGACGGTCAGTGTCCGCCGCTACAACCCCGTCGATCCAGCCCTGCAACCGCATGGCCAGTGGGACACGCCGTCCTGGTGGATCGCGTTGTCCCGTGATCCTGCCCGGGTCGGTGCGCTGACGTCCGCTGGCGGCTGGCGACCGATCCACCGCAGAGCCGACCTGCGGGTCTGGACCGATGACTATGCCAGCGTCCTGCCGGTGATACGGCTGCGCTGAATCGTTGCGAAATCTTCGGGACAATTCTATGTTGCAACAGTTGCAACAAAGGAAGTCGCCATGGGTGCCCTGTCGATTCGTGAACTCAACGCCAATGTTTCACGCGCCATTGCTCGCGCCCGGGCTGGTGAGGTTATTGATATCACGAGTAACGGCGTCGTGGTGGCCGAGATTACTCCCAAACGAGCTTCGAGAATGGACGATCCGGAGTTCCGAGCGGCCTACGACCGCGCAATTGCGGGATTGCGTGTAGGTGTGCCCGGTTTGAAGGGCGGTGCCACTTGTGAAGAACGGACCAGTCGTTGACGATCTTCGCGATTGACTCGAACATTCTGGTCTATGCGCTGGGTTCGGGGGATCCGCGAAATTTGGTCGCTTTGACCCTTCTCGAAAAAGCTCTTGCGCATGAACCGGTGATACCGCTCCAAGTGTTGGCGGAGCTTTTCAATGTTTGCCGGAAAAAACGGATAGCATCAACGAACGACGTCAGAGCGCGAGTGTCGGAGTGGCAAATGCTCGCTCGCTTTCCGGCGACAACCTACAAGGACCTGCATCGTGCTTCCTCCCTATCTGAAACGCACCGTGTTCAGTATTTTGATGCCCTGATTGTTTCGGTTTCCCTATCAGCCGGATGCAACGTCCTCCTCTCGGAGGATATGGCGGATGGCAGCCGTTTCGATGACCTGACAATTCGCAATCCGTTCAAAGCCGCGAATATCGACCATATTGCAAAACTACTAAATTAGCGTCGCAGCACCACATTGAATTTCGCCAACAGCATCAGCATGGTCGGCCAAAACAGGGTGTTGAGAAAATCCTTGAGACTTTCGGCACGGTTCCAGACACCTGTTGCGGCAATATTGTCGCGCCGGTCTAACAATTCACCGAGCCCGGCGAACAGGACGACCACGAGCCACGGCCACAGCGACCGGAGCGAACAGCGAAACAGCAAGGCCACCGCCAGCATCAGCGCCAAACCAACATGCATGTGCAGCGTGTCACGGGCCAACCCGGTTGCCTCGACAACGTACAGCTTCGCGGTTTGAAACGACGGAGCTAGGTTCATGTTTGCGTTGTGAACGGCGTGAAATCGGTACGATTGTCGTAAACATCGATGCCTTCACGCCGCTTGAGGAACCCAATCACCGCATAGGTCAGCGGAGTCAGCAACGCCTCCCAGCCAACCTTCAGGACAAACTGGCTGAGCATCACCATGCTGAGCGCAGCGACCGGCCAGTCCGGCGCGCCATAGAACGCCAGCGGATAGAAGATCAGGCTGTCGATACCTTGCCCTGCCACTGTAGACCCAATGGTGCGGGTCCATAGGTGCCGACCTTGTGTCCAGACTTTCATGCGCGCCAGAACAATACTGTTGACGAACTCCCCCGCCCAAAAGGCGATCATTGACGCCAGAACGATGCGCGGGACTTGCCCGAACACCGATTCATAGGCGGCCTGGCCGGTCCAGCCTGCCGCCGGTGGCAGTTGAACGACGACCCAGGACATGCCCGCAAGGAACAGCATCGCTGCAAACCCGGCCCAGATGCAGCGCCGCGCCCGGGCATAGCCGTAAACCTCAGTCAGCACGTCGCCGATCACGTAGGAAACCGGAAAGAACAGGATGCCGGCCCCAAAGGGCCACAGCCCGATCAGCGGCACGTCGATTTCAGCGCGTTTGCCAGCCCCGATGACGTTCGACAGCACCAGCACGACGACGAACGCCGCCATCACGAAATCGAAATAGCGCAGCGGTCGCCCGTGCAGATCGGCAGCGTCAACGCGGGCAATGGGTTCAGGCATGGTCAGGCGCTCCCTAATGCTGCCTTGTCGCTGCTCGGCTTTCCTCCTGCAAGTGTCTGTGTCAGTCTGGCAAAAATCCGGGGGAGGTACAGCATGTTCATTGGTCATTTTGGCGTCGCATTGGCGGCGGGTACGTCGCGCAAATCACCGTCGCTCGGCACGCTGTTCGTCGCCAGCCAACTGATCGACCTCGGGTTCTTTTCGCTGATGCTCGTTGGCGTTGAGAAGATGCGGTTCGTGTCAGGTGCAACGGTGATGAACCCGATGGACCTGTACTTCATGCCCTACACCCATGGGCTGATCGGCGCGTCGGTCTGGGCGCTTGGCTTTGGCGCGGGGATATGGCTGCTGACCCGGCGTACTGCAGCGGCGGTTATCGGTGCCGCCGTCGTGTTCTCGCACTGGCTGCTCGACCTAGTGACGCACCGCCCCGATCTTGCGATGCCGGACGGTAGCAAGGCAGGGCTTAGCCTCTGGAACCATCCGCTGATTGAAATGCCGCTGGAGATCGGCATCACGCTGGCGGCGCTCTGGCTATATGGCCGCGCTACCGAGCCAAAGCGCCCAGCTGGGCGGTGGAGCTTGTGGTGGATGGCGGCGGTGTTGCTGGCGATGCAGGCGATCAACTGGTTTGGCCCCGTCGCCCCGGACGCAGGACCAGGCGTCGCGGTTGAGGCACTTGTTGCCTATGTCGTCGCGATCAGCCTCGCGATTTGGGCCGCTTCAACGCGCCGGTTCAAGGGCGGCGCGGGCGTTGCTTAGCTGACACCGATTTGATGATCAGGTGCGAAGGCCGCGTAAAATCCCAGCCGCCGCGCGCCTCGATCGCCCGCACGATCAGATCGATCACACGGGGATCATCAAGCGTGACCGGGGGGATCAGCCGCACACTGCGCACCTGATTGCCTTCGCCTTTCAACAGTCCGTGCGGATCGTCGAGCGTTTTGCCGAACAGGAAGCACAGGGTCAGCCAACGCGGTACAAACAACAGCGAGAAGACCGCCTGCATCGGTCGCTCGTTCGGCCCAAAGCCGACAACCAGGCCGTTCCAATTGTCGTAGACCATTTCGACCGCGCCGGGAGCGAGCCCGCGAAGCTTGCCCAGTGCCTCCCGTCCCGCCGCCGCGATCCCGGGCGTGTAGTGATCGATCATCACCTCAAGCCGGGCCGCGTCGTCCATTGGCGTCAGGGCCGGCGAGGCATCTGCTTGGGGGATACGGATTTGATCACCATCTGCGAGTGCCGGTGCGGGTCCCAGCCGCCACGCGCCATCACAGCGCGCGAGATCATGTCCTGAACGTTGTCGTCATCCAGCGTCCGGGTCTTGCTGAGCTTAAACGTCCGGACTGGCGTGGGCGCACCCTTGAACAGGCCAGCCGGGTCCGGCAGGGCCATGGCATGGAGAAAGGCCAGGCCTAGAAACCGCGGGGCAAAGGTGAGCGAAATCACGGCGTCACCCGCCTGTTTGGTCGGTCCGAATCCGATGGTGAGCCCGGTGTAATTGTCGGAGACCAATTCAACCGATCCAGGCAGCTGCGCCCGGAGCTTGCCCAGCGCCTCCCGCCCATTTCGGGCGATGGCGGGGGTATAGCGATCCATGAAGGTATCAAGGCGTTCAGCATCTGTCATGCAAGCGACCCTAGGCTTTTTACGCGGGCACGGCTAGACGGCGGCGGATGAGCCAGATCACGTCGCAAATTGTCGCCGAACACGGCCTGACCCCTGACGAATATCAGGTCATCCTGGATAGTCTGGGCCGCGCGCCCAATATCACCGAACTCGGAATCTTCTCGGTGATGTGGTCGGAGCATTGCTCCTATAAATCGAGCCGGGTCCACCTGAAGAAGCTGCCGACGACCGCTCCGTGGGTGATCTGCGGCCCCGGCGAAAATGCCGGTGTCATCGACATCGGCGACGGTCAGGCCGCCATCTTCAAGATGGAGAGCCACAACCACCCAAGCTATATCGAGCCCTATCAGGGTGCCGCAACCGGCGTCGGCGGCATATTGCGCGACGTGTTTACCATGGGTGCGCGCCCGATCGCGAATTTGAACGCCCTGCGCTTTGGCGAGCCCGATCATCCGAAGACTCGCCACCTGATTGCCGGCGTCGTCGCCGGGATCGGCGGATATGGCAATTGCGTCGGCGTCCCGACAGTCGGCGGCGAGGTCAATTTCCACGCCGCCTACAATGGCAATATTCTCGTCAACGCGATGACAGTCGGGGTCGTGAACACCGACAAGATTTTCTACTCGGCAGCGTCGGGCATCGGCAACTCGATCGTCTATGTCGGGTCGAAGACCGGTCGCGACGGCATCCACGGCGCGACGATGGCGTCGGCAGAATTCACCGAGGATTCAGAGGAGAAGCGCCCGACCGTGCAGGTTGGCGACCCGTTTACCGAAAAATTGCTGATCGAGGCGTGCCTGGAGCTGATGGCGTCCGACGCCATCGTCGCCATTCAGGATATGGGGGCAGCAGGGCTGACCAGCTCGTCAGTCGAAATGGCGTCCAAGGGCGGTGTCGGCATCGAGCTCGACATGAACGCCGTTCCGTGCCGCGAAACCGGCATGACGCCCTATGAAATGATGCTGTCCGAAAGCCAGGAGCGGATGCTCATGGTCTTGAAGCCCGGTCGGGAGGACTTTGCCGAGGCGATTTTCCGGAAATGGGAGCTGGATTTCGCAGTCATCGGCCACGTCACCGACACCGGGAATATGGTGCTCAGGTTCAACGGCGAGATTGTCTGCGACATCCCGCTTGGACCGCTCGCCGATAATGCACCGGCGTATAATCGCCCGTGGATACCGACGCCAAAGCGCGCACCGCTGACCGACATTCCCGAATCGGCCGATATCGCTGCCGATCTGCTCAAACTCATGGCCTGCCCCGACATCGCCTCGCGGCGCTGGATCTGGGAGCAATATGATCACATGGTCGGGGCCGACACGCTGCAGCGCCCCGGCGGCGACGCGGCGGTGGTGCGTGTCCATGGCACCCGCAAGGGCCTGGCGATGACGACCGACTGCACCCCACGCTATTGCTTTGCCGACCCCGTCGAGGGCGGCAAGCAGGCGGTCGCCGAAGTCTATCGTAACCTGTGTGCGGTCGGCGCGCGTCCGCTTGCGATCACCGACTGCATGAACTTTGGCAACCCGCAGCGCCCCGAAATCATGGGGCAATTCGTCGGCTGCATCGAAGGTATGGCCGAGGCCTGCCGCGTACTCGATTTCCCGGTCGTGAGCGGGAATGTCAGTTTGTACAACGAGACCAACGGCACGGGCATTTTGCCAACGCCTGCCATTGGCGGAGTCGGGCTGCTGGCAGACTATGCCCAGAGCGCAACGATTGCGTTCAAGACTGAGGGCGAAGACATCTGGCTCCTAGGCGGGTCCTGCAGCCATCTCGGCCAATCCATTTGGTTGCGGGAAATTCACGGTCGGGAAGACGGGCCGCCGCCGCCGGTTGACCTCGAAGCGGAGCGGCGCAACGGCGAGACGGTACGCCGCCTGATTTCAGAGGGTGCGGTCACCGCCGTGCACGACATCTCGGATGGCGGCCTGTTGGTTGCATTGGTGGAAATGGCGCTGGCGGGCGGGATCGGCGCGGACCTCGAAACCAACCTTGCGTCCGCCCACGTTGCATTTGGAGAAGATCAGGGACGCTATCTCGTCACAGCCCCCGTCGCGCCTCCCGGCGGACGCTGGATCGGCCGCACCGGCGGAACAGCAGTTGCAGGCGTATCCCTAGCCGCCCTCCGCACCGCGCATGAGGGATTCTTTCCGCAATTGATGAGTTGATGCGCTATAACAATCTCATCGTCATCCCCGCGAAGGCGGGGACCCAGTCCTCTTCCAAGGATGCTCGCGGAAGCGTGCGCGCGCTACCGCGCGCATTTTCGCTTGGACTGGGTCCCTGCCTTCGCGGGGATGACGATATAAGATAGGGTGAGCATATGACCCTGCTCCGCCGCCTCTTCGCCCTGCTGCTCCTAGCGCTTTCCCTGCCTGCCTTCGCGTCCCCGGCGTTGTGGAAGGTCAGCGACGCCGACACGACGATTTACCTGTTCGGTAC
>JAYVLC010000040.1:0-6511 GCA_043759675.1 Sphingosinicellaceae bacterium | reverse complement strand
CAAATTCCACCGGCAGGTACTGACCTTCCTGAACTGGGCCGTCCGCAAGGAAGGCCCTGGCAGCTATATCCCGACCCCTGCCGGTGCGTTTTTCTCGACCCGCGAGGGCCTTGCTGCCCCCGACGTGCAAATCCATTTTGTCGCGGCACGCGTCAATCCGCATGGACGTGGCGAAATGAGCGCTGACCCGGCGAGCGTTGTCGACCCCGAATTGCGGGTACGCGGTGTCGAAGGCTTGCGGATCGTCGATGCCAGCGTCATGCCAACCTTGATCAGCGGCAACACCAACGCCCCGACCATGATGATCGCAGAGAAGGCCAGCGATATGATTTTGGGTACAGAAAAACTGGCACGGGCCGCGTGACGATCACCCCGTTCACCATCCCGGTGCTTGATGCCGAAGCCGCCTGGATTCAGCGCCGCGTCGCCGAGTTTCGCTTTTTCGAAGAACCCGCCGGTGCACGTTGGCACTATGGCGCGAACCGCAGCTTTATGGAGGCACTGCGCGACTATTGGCTGACGACGTTCGACTGGCCTGCCGCCGTCTCGCGCCTCAATCGCCACCCGCAGGTCCGCGTCGAGGTTGAATCCGGTTTCCGGCTCCATGCCATCCACCGCCGCTCCTCCCGCGCTGATGCGCAGCCGCTGCTGATCGCGCATGGTTGGCCCGGGTCCATCGTCGAATTCGATGCAATCATTGAACGACTGGCTGAACCGGAGGACCCGGACGCTCCGGCCTTCCATGTGGTGGCACCGTCGCTCCCGGGGTACGCTTGGTCCGACAAACCGACATCGCCGCTTGGGCCACGCGCGGTTGCGGCGCTTTACGACAAACTGATGCCCGCCCTCGGCTATGACCGCTATGTCTATCAGGGCGGCGATTGGGGTTGCGTCATTGGCGGCTGGCTCGGCCTCGACAGCCAACGCCTAACGGGCCTGCACATCAGCGGCTTTGGGCTTCGCCCGGCCGACATGCGCCCGACCACGCCAGCCGAAACCGCCTGGCTGGTGCAGGCCATGGCAGTGCGCGACCGGGAGACCGCCTACCTCCAGCTTCAGGGCACCAAACCGCAGAGCCTTGCCTATGCGATGATGGACTCGCCCATGGGTGTTGCGGCCTGGTTTTCCGAGAAATTTGCCGGCTGGAGTGACGCTAATCCCGGCGGACCCAATGTCGCCGATTATCCGTTCACCATGGACCAGATGCTGACCAACATCATGATCTACCTGACCACCCGGTCGTTCCACACCGCGACATGGATTTATGCCGGCATGTTTGCCGAAGGCGGATTCAGCATTCCAACGGATCGGCGGATCGAGGTGCCGACCGGTTGCGCCGCGTTCCCACGCGACCTACTCGCATTCCCGCCGCGCGCCATGGTGGAACGGGGGTATAATATCGTGCATTGGACCGACATGCCGCGCGGTGGCCACTTCGCCAGCCTTGAAGTCCCCGAACTGTTCCTCGCCGACCTGCGAACATTTGTGGCTGGGCTTGGCTGACATGTCGGACTCGTCTGTGCAGCGGGCGCTGGCGCTTGCCAGCGGCGGACAGGCTGCAGAGGCGGTGGAGTTGCTCAATGCAGCTTCGGACGATCCGGCTGCCCAATTGCTGCTGGGACTTTGGTGCATTGAAGGACACCACGCGCCGCGTGACATCACTCAGGCTCGTGCGCATTTTCGCAGCGCCGCCGATCTGGGCAACGCCGGTGGCGCGCGGGTATTGGCAGGACTGATGGCGACAGGATCAGGTGGGCCGCGCGACTGGGAGGCGGCCACCGCGCTGCTGACCGTATGGGCCAGCCGCGATCCGCTGGCGGCACGGCAGGCTGAGCTGATTGCCGCGATGAATCTCGACGCCCTCGGCAACCCGACGTCGGTCACCATTCCCAACGTCCGGAGCGCGGCACCCTATGTGGCACATCTTCCCGGCCTGCTTAGCGCCGCGGAGTGCCAGTTTCTCATTGATGTCTCGACACCGCGCTTCAAGCCTGCCGAGATATTTCACGAGGCGCAAAACCGGTTCCTGCTCGATCCGGTCCGGCAATCCGATTCGGCCGGATTCCCGCTAATTGCCGAGTGGCCGCTGGTCCACGCAATCAATCGCCGGATTGCCGCCGCCAGCGCCACCGATGTCACGCAGGGCGAGACGCTGCAAATCCTGCGCTATGGCCCCGCGCAGCGCTATCGTCCGCATCTTGACGCCATCCCGACCCTGACCAACCAGCGTATCCTGACCCTGATCATCTATCTGAACGACGACTACACCGGCGGCGAAACCCGGTTCCTGAAATCGGGCCTGACCATCAAAGGCCGGACCGGCGACGCCCTGCTATTCCGCAACGCGCTGCCCGACGGTCGCCCCGACCCCGCGTCGGAACATGAAGGCTGCCCGATCAGCAGCGGGACCAAATATCTGGCCAGTCGCTGGATCAGGGCTCGGCCGCCAGAGCCGGGCACCGCGTTCGGCACCTACGAAGCCAGCGACCCGCCGTCACCCTGATCCTCGCGAACAACCACCGGCTCGAACCCCGCATCCCCGCTGAGAAATCCCCGGACCACGCCGTTTGCCGCAATCAACCAGATTTCGCCGACGCCGTTCACCCGGGCTGCATCCACAGGTGATGGCTCCGACCGACCATTGGGGTGGGAGTGATAGCTGCCGATCACGGCCTGCCCGGCCACGCGGGCGTTGCGGTGCGTCCGCAGCAACGTCGCCGGATCAACCTCAAACCCTGTCAGTGGATCGGCGGCAACATTTGCTGCCGGGACGATCATCTCAACTCGCGATCCAGACCCAATCAGCAGCCCACACGCCTCCTGCGGATGCGCACGCGCCGCCTCCGCAAGGATTTCGGCAATCGCCCCGGTGAAAGTTTCGACAGACATTCCTATATCGTTAGCGTGATGGACCCCGCCGAGTCGACGCGAACTGTAACCCTGACCGCCGACATGGCGGGCTGGCGGTTTGATCGTGCGCTTGCGGTTGCCCTCCCGGCGCTGTCACGCGAACGGCTAAAGGCCCTGATCAACAGCGGCGCGGTCACCGGCCCCGCAGGCCAGCTGCGCGACCCTTCAAAGAAAATTGCCGGAACCGAAACCGTGTCAATCCAGATACCGGAACCGGCCCCGGCAACAGCCGAGGCGCAGGATATCCCGCTCACGATCATGTTCGAGGACGATCACCTGCTGGTGATCGACAAGCCCGCCGGGCTGGTCGTCCATCCTGCGGCCGGCAATCTCGACGGCACGCTCGTCAACGCGCTCCTGCACCACTGCGCCGGGCGTCTGTCCGGCATCGGTGGTGTCGCACGGCCTGGGATCGTCCACCGCATCGACAAGGATACGTCGGGATTGTTGGTCGTCGCCAAAACCGATCCCGCCCATGTTGAGCTGTCACGCCAATTTGCTGCGCACACTGTCAGGCGGCTGTATCTGGCCGTCGTTGCCGGTCGCCCGATCCCGCCCGCCGGACGCATTGCGGGGGCGCTGGCGCGATCATCCGCCAATCGTCAGAAGATGGCAGTCGTCGAAGACGGGCGCGGCAAACATGCGGTGACCCACTACCGGACGCTCCAGCCGCTGCTTGACGCGACGGCGGTTGAATGCAGGCTGGAGACGGGTCGCACGCACCAGGTCCGGGTCCATATGGCGTCGATCGGTCACCCGCTCCTTGGTGACCCGGCCTATGGCCGGACACGTCCGGTTCACAAAGCTGCGCTTACCCAATTGGGGTTCGTCCGGCAGGCCCTGCATGCCCGGACGCTCAGCTTCGTACATCCAGTTTCAAAAGAAAATCTATCTTTCGAAAGCCCGGTCCCGGCTGATATACAAGACCTCATTGGTCTGATTTCGATTTAGGTTCTGACCCATCCGACGTATTCAACACTTACGCTCCATTCAGGGAGAATGACATGGCCGCCCTACCCGCAACCATCCCGTCACTTGGTGGTGACGCCTCGCTCAACCGGTACCTCGCGGAAATCCGCAAATTCCCGCTGCTGGCGCCGGAGGAGGAATATATGCTCGCCAAGCGCTGGGAGGAGCATCAGGATTCTGCCGCCGCGCACCGGTTAGTAACCTCGCATCTCCGCCTCGTCGCCAAAATCGCCATGGGCTACCGTGGCTATGGCCTCCCGGTGTCGGAACTGATCTCGGAGGGCAATATCGGCCTGATGCAGGGCGTCAAAAAATTCGAGCCAGAGCGCGGCTTCCGGCTGTCGACCTATGCGATGTGGTGGATCCGCGCCTCAATTCAGGAGTTCATCCTGCGGTCGTGGAGCCTGGTGAAGATCGGCACGACGGCGGCCCAGAAAAAGCTGTTCTTCAACCTGCGCCGGATGAAGGGCAAAATCGATGCCCTTGAGGACGGCGACCTGCGCGCCGACCAGGTGACTAAAATCGCCACCGACCTCAAGGTCACCGAGGACGAAGTCGTCAGCATGAACCGGCGCATGTCGCGCGGCGGCGACACCAGCCTCAACATGAAAATGTCCGACGACGGTGAAGGCGAGTGGCAGGACTGGCTGACCGACGACGGCCCGCTGCAGGACCAGATTGTCGCCGACCGACAGGAAAAGGACGTCCGGCACACACTGCTCAACGAGGCGCTGGCCACGCTGAATGAGCGCGAGCGGCATATCCTGTCCGAACGCCGCCTCGCCGACGAACCCCGGACTTTGGAGGAGCTTTCGCAGGAGTATAATATTTCCCGCGAACGCGTTCGCCAGATCGAGGTCCGCGCCTTCGACAAACTGCAAAAGGCGATCCGGGAGCGCGCGGTCGAACAAAGGTTGCTCGAACCGGCATAACGCTGTCCCCGCCCCGGCGGCCTTGCTAGAGTCGCGCCGGGAATCGCACCGGGGGACAATCGCGCGCCATGGCACGTCAGAGAGCTCGAGCCCCCGGGATCATCGGCCGCCTGATCGGCTGGTTGGTCACACTGGCCTTCCTGATCGCCGTCGCGTCGGTCGTCTGGGTGTTCGCCTACAAATTCATCAACCCGCCGACGACGGCTCTGATGATCCGCGACAGTCTCGCCGGTCATTCGCCGCGCCAAACCTGGGTGTCACTCGACAGGATCGACGCCCACATGGCGCAGGCGGTCATCACCGCCGAAGACAAAAATTTCTGCACCCACAGCGGCTTTGACATCGACGCGATGACAGCAGCGATGCAGAAAAACCTGCAAGGCAAAAAACTGCGGGGTGGCTCGACCGTCAGCCAGCAAACCGCCAAGAACGTCTTCCTGTGGCCGCAGCGTTCGTACGCCCGAAAAGGGCTGGAGGCCTGGTTCACGTTTCTGATCGAACAGATTTGGGGCAAGCGGCGGATCATGGAAGTGTATCTGAACGTCGTCGAAATCGGTATCAACACCTATGGGATTGAGGAGGGTAGCCGCCGCTATTTCAGGCACAGCGCGCACCATCTGACCAAACGCGAGGCGGCACGACTGGCTGCGATCCTGCCCTCCCCAATCAAGCGCGATGCCAAACGCCCCGTCGGATATACTAGGCGCTATGCCCGGAATATCGAGAAGTGGATCCGGGTGGTCGATGAGCAAAATCTGGATGGGTGTCTGAAGGGGTCGTGACCGCTTTTGTGTATATACTCGCCAGCCAGTTTAACGGGACGCTCTACATTGGTGTCACAACGGATCTTGAACGCCGAATGTCCGAGCACAAACACAGCCTTGTGCCCGGCTTCACTCGGAAACACGGAATCAAGCTGCTCGTTTACATGGAAGAGTTTCACGACGTGCGTGATGCAATCCATCGCGAAAAACAGCTAAAGAAATGGAACCGTGACTGGAAAAAGAACCTCATCGAGATGAACAACCCCCATTGGCTGGACCTTGCAGCCAGTTGGTGGCGTGATGCCTCTCAATTTGGTGAATCACTCGAGATCGCACCAAATATCCAAGCCACTCCCAAGCTATTCTAGTCATTCCCGCGAAGGCGGGAACCCACGCTGAAACATTCCAGCTGCCAGCGTATAGCTACGGTAGGTTCCCGCCTTCGCGGGAATGACTAGGACTTTTCGTGTCCATAGCCCCTCACATTGGTAGCTTGAACCCTGCCGGTAGCGGCAGTCCGCTCGTCACTTTGGCCATCTCTGCATTCGACGCCGTGTCTGCTTTGGCGCGGGCATCGTTGAACGCCGCCGTGATCAAATCCTCCAGCATTTCCTTGTCGTCGGGGGTGAGCAGCGACGGGTCGAGCGTCACGGCGATGATGCGGCCCTTGGCGCTGCACCGGATGCGGACCAAACCACCGCCCGCGACGCCCTCGACCTCGATCTGATCAAGTTTGGCCTGCGCGCCTTCCATCTCGCGCTGAATGTTCTGGGCAGCTTCCTGCGCTGCCCGCAGCATGTCTTCGATATTGGCCATCTATGCGCTCCGGAGCATTTCGTCGCGTTGGACATTGGGGTCGGTGCCGAAGTCGATCAGTTCGGCGTCAGGAAAAGCCGTCATCACCTGGCGGATCGTCGGATCGGCGAGGATGGCGGC
>JAYVLC010000039.1:0-19998 GCA_043759675.1 Sphingosinicellaceae bacterium | reverse complement strand
GATCAACAATCATCCGCCAGCCATCGGCCTTGGTCGACACCTTGTGCAGGGGAGCCTCGATGACACCGTCGTCGCCCTCTGGCTCGGGCGCGACGACGGCCCAATAGGTTTTGGCCACTGCCCCGGACTCAAACAGGCCGCTTAATCGCTTCACCGCCTTTGGGTGCCGCCCCAGCACCAGACAGCCCGACGTGTCCCGGTCGAGCCGGTGCGCCGGGTGCGGCAGGCGCTGAAACCCCAGCCGCAGGCTCTCCAGATGATATTCAACGCTATGGGCGGTGCTTGGCCCCGGATGCACAGCAAGCCCCGCCGGCTTGTCGAGAATGATGATATGGGCATCAATGAACAGGGTGCGGTCGCGGAGCATCGGCTGCCGCTATCACCAAAGCCGTCAGCGCGCTTGCCAATTCGCCACTTCATCGCCATATGAGCGCAGCCGATGCGACCCCGTCCGGGGGGCGCTCGCGCCGTGCCTTCGACTTTCGCGCCTCGCCTTATCCGCCCGGCCGCAGCTATTCGAAATACGCGGTCTTGGATGAACGGACGAAGGACGACTGAATGGCGAAAGAGGAAGCCCTCCGTTTCGACGGCGTGATCGCGGAGATCCTGCCGGACGGCCGCTTTCGCGTTCGCCTTGAGAATGAGCATGAGATCATCGCCTACACCGCGGGCAAGATGCGCAAGAATCGCATCCGCTCGATCGTCGGCGACCGGGTGCAGGTTGAAATGACACCCTATGATCTCGACAAGGGCCGGATCGTGTTCCGTGAAAAGATCGGCGGACTTGCCCCGATGAACGCGCGGCGCGGTAATTTCCGCCGCTAAAACCTGAATGACGGCCGGGGGGTCGAACCGAATCAAGGAGCGCCCGCGATGGCCGAGACACTCGAATTCCGCACCGTCACCTTCCGCCAGCAAAATTATGGCACCGGCTGCGTGACTCGCGAGGAAGTGCAAGCTCCGATCGTCGCGCGCCACCGTGATCATGATGTTGTCCAACTGCCCGACGGCTCGATGATGCCGGTGCGCAAAACTGCCTGACCTGTGCGATTTTCTTGACTTGAGCGGCGCTGGCGACTAACGCCCGCGCTTTCCTGAACACCGTTTCCTGCCGGAGCATGCCATGGCGCGCGTCACTGTCGAAGATTGCGTCGACAAGATTCCCAACCGCTTCGAACTGGTGCTGCTTGCAGGCCAGCGCGCGCGTCAGATTTCAGGCGGTGCCGACCTGCTCGTCGACCGGGACCGCGATAAAAATCCGGTCGTCGCCCTGCGCGAGATTGCCGAACAGCTGGTCAAGCCTGCGGAACTTCAGGAGAGCATGGTCGCCTCGATGCAGCGCGTTGTCGTTGCCGACGAGGATGCGCCGGACGAGATTGGTTCGCTGGCCCAGTCCGCCGAAGCTCTGCGCCTCACCGCTGCCCAGCCCCCGCGTAACACCAATCTGGGTGCTGAGTACGAGTAAGGGCTGACGCGTCACCGCAATATCAATGCGAACCCTTCATCTGTTACCCGGTTGATGTGTTCACGGTACGAAATGAAATCAGCATGCCCTGGTGATATGCGGCCCGTTGCGGGTAGCGCGGGGTCACGATGTGGCACAACCGCAACTGGCATCGAAACAGGAATGAGCGAGGCGCCTTGACCGACCTGTAGGCTTGTCAGAAGCCCATAAAGTTCGCCGCCCCGCAGAGGACGGCCTAGGACGATCAGTCGATATTGCCCAAGATCGTTGGTCACCAAATAGATGTGGCCGGACAGACTCGAAACAGCGACCAGACCCGACTGAGTGTACGCCGCATCCGTCCTTTCCGACTCGTCAAACGCCAGAGCACACTTCGCTTCGTCCCATCGGATCGTAAGCATATGGGCATATACCGATCCCGCTTCACCGGCAGAAGGACGAAGCATCAGATAGTGACCTTCTAACCATCGCACGGAACTACGCGTGTAAGCTGCCAATGTAGCCGAGACCGATGTGGTCAATCTGGCAGCCGCTTCGTAGTCCACCTCTCGAAGTGTGATATTAAGAACCTGCTCAATCCGGACGACGGTCGCGAGTGTGAATGGACGGCTACCGGCAAGGGCCTTCTCCAAAGTCGAGATACTGATCTTGGCGCTATCGGCCAGCCACTGGCGCGACTGCCGACACCGGGCAAGTTCCTCTCGCACACGTTCAGCTATGCCCACGGCGTGCCCTTTTCCTCACATTTCCGCACAATGCCGATGATTCTCCCCCACAACAAGCACCCTGCCACACTGGCCGTGCGAAAGTGGCAGTCTCTGCCTATCGCGCCTCCCAATGATTTCAACAAAGACGGGAATCCTGCAACGGAGGACCGAACAGTGACGATCAGTAACAAGTTTTTTCGCATCGCCTTGATCGCTGGCGCGCTATTGCTTCCCCTGGCGATCGTGAACCTGCTCGTCTTGGACCGCAGTTCGACAGCTTCCGTCGTCCGCAAGGAAGTGACGAGTGGCTGGTCAGGGCGCCAGGTTCTGACTGGTCCGTTTCTTGTGGTACCATTCGTCAGCTCATACTCGACGGCCATTAGTGCAGGTAAAAGTCAAACTGGACGAAGCAATGCCCTTGTCATCGCACCCGACACCCTGAAAATCGGGGCAAGACTTCGCCCACAGGTGAGACGTCGTTCGTTGTTTGAGGTCATCCTTTATACCGCTGATATGGAAATCGACGCGCAGTTCTCGAGAGCAATGTTTGCGGGCGCTGCGGAAGATGCGGCTCTCTTGGATTGGCCTCACGCGTACGTCGTTCTTAAGGTTTCCGATTCCCGCGGACTTGGAGGCTCGGCACCAATTATCATGATCAATGGCCAAATGGCAGAAGCGCGACCAGGCAGTCAGGATTTTCCGGAGATTCGAGGAGTCGTCAGCGCTTTGGCAGGACAAACCGGAACGCCCGCCGGCCCGCTCCACCTCACAGCGCGCTTTCCGCTCAAGGGTAGCTCAACCTTGTCCATCGGCGGACATGCGCGACGTGCTGCGGTTGCGATGCGGTCAACCTGGTCCCATCCTAGTTTCATCGGCAGCTTTCTGCCGGACATCCACCAAACCTCCGCCCAGGGGTTCACAGCCAATTGGTCGACCACCGATCTTGCGCTAAATCGGCCGCTTATCGAATTTGCCAGTATGAGCAAAGCACTGGACGATGGGCAAAGTCTTGCTGGGGTGGCGTTGGTCGAACCAGTAGACCTTTACGCTCAGGTCAGTCGGGCAGTGAAATACGGCATCCTGTTCATAGCGCTAACCTATCTTGTGTTCATTGTTTTCGACGCCACGGGCGGCCGACCTGTCCCCATGCTTGCCTACGCTCTAGTGGGGCTCGGCCTCGTGTTGTTCTACCTCCTATTGCTTGCCTTGGCTGAATATATCTCGTTGCTGCTGGCTTACTTGATCGCTGCGTCCGCGTTGATCTGCCTGATCGCCTCATATTCCAAAGCTGTGTTGCGAAGCACCTACCGGGCAGGTGTGATCGCCGTCGTGCTAACAATCCTGTATGGTGCTCTATACGTACTGCTTCAACTTGAGGCCTTTGCCCTGCTGCTCGGCAGCGCCACTTTGTTGGTAGGTCTCGCCGCTCTCATGTACGTCACCCGAAATATCGGGAGCATTGAGGAGGTTGCTGACTGAGGCGGAGGCGGAGTGGCGCGCCATGCCAACCACTGGCAAGCGCGCCGCTTGGCCTGCGCATACAGAGACGAACGAAGACTCGCCTTTGCAATTACAAATTCTTCGCCATGTTCGCCATCAGGTCGAAGACGGCGTCGGGGTTCTGACGCTTTAGGTCGAGCAGCATCAGTTCGGGGGCACCCGCCTTGCCGACCGGGATTTCGCGTTGCCCGGCAGCGATGCCGTCGAATATCTGCTGCGCGGCCTCCTCGACTGAAATGCCCTGATCAACCGGGTCGGCAACGTCGGCACCGTTCTCTTGACCATCGCCCTTCAGTGCATGGGCCGCGATTGCCGTTCGCACAAAGCCTGGCGTGACTACCGTGACCTTGATGCCATGTCTGGCCACTTCGCTCCGCAGCGCATCCGAATAGCCGATAAGCGCATGTTTGGCCGCACAATAGCCGGTGCGGAGCGGCGAGCCGACCTTGCCCGCAACCGAGCTGATCGCGATGATATGCCCTGATCCACCGGCCACCATCTGCGGTAGCACCAACTGGGTCAGGCGCAGCGGCGCGAAGAAATCAACCTCCATGATCCGGCGGTACACGTCAAAATCCGTATCAATGCCGAGGCTGCGCTGCGATATCCCGGCATTGTTAACGAGGATATCTACTGCGCCTGCCTCGGCAACCAGCGCAGGCAACGCATCAAGCTTGGTCACGTCGAACGGCAACACCCGCGATCCCGGGCACCGCGCAGCAACCACCTCCAGAGCATCGCGACGGCGGCCCGACAAAATGACCTCGGCCCCCTGTTCGGCCCAGGCGACAGCAAGCCCCTCCCCAATCCCGGACGAAGCGCCGGTTATCCAGACGCGCGTCATAGATACTCCCAAATTCCAACGACCGGCGCACCAAGCCGGGGATGCAGCCAGGTCGCTGCAACAAAGACCACCAGTCCGCCGACCGTGGCTTTCCAACCGGGCCATGCCAGGCCGCGCCCGAATGGCACGAACGAAGTTACGGTTTCAAAGGTGGCCCAGCGCTCTTTCAATTGCGCTGCCTTTTTGCGGTCCAGCATCCATGCACCAAAGAGTGAGAACAGCCCGATGCCGCCCGACAACAGCACCGCCGCTGCCGTACCGGCCACCGCCGCATGGACCGCAGCCCAAAGGGCAAACGACCACAGCATCGGGTGGCGGGTTATCCGAATCACGCCCTGGGGCGACGGACTTCGTGCCAAGACATTGCCCTGGATGTTGATCGACGGGTTCGGGACAAGAAACGCGCCCGCAAGCAGGATCGACGCGCCGAGCATGACAAGGCTCCCGAGCGTCCAAACCCAGGATGGCGCAACCCACAGGGACACCAAAGGCGCAGCCCGAAATGCGAATACCACCCAGGCAAACGTCCCGAGGGCAACGACCGAATAAAGTCCCGCGAACGCCTTTTCGCCGATCCGGCTGACAATCGGCTGTCGCCACGGATGCGAAAGCAACTCGTGACCGCCGATAAACGCGACCAGCGCCAGCCCAAGCTGCTCCATGTCTATCGCCTTTTATATTGATACGGCAGTCCGTCCTGGGTGAGCCGCAAATACCGATCACGCAACTGGGTTTGTCGGGAGGTCATCGGCACCGGTTTGCCATCAATATAGACCGCAACGGGCGCACTCGACAGCTCGAGCGGGTCACCGTCCCAGATTACGACGTCGGCGCGCTTGCCGGCCTCCAACGTACCAAGGTCAGTCATGCCAAAGATCCTGGCCGGGGCGCTGGTAATGCTCGCCAGTGCCTGCGCGTGAGTAAGGCCGACCGCGCCAGGAATCTTCGCCATTGCGACCAGATTGCCCGCGTGCTGCGGCAGCAGGCGCACCTGCCTGGCATCATTGTCGTCGAACATGCCGAGCGCCACCGTCACGCCAGCGGCGACCATGCGGCCGACGTTTGATTCGGTCGCCGCGAGCATCTCGAAGCGCCCAGGCAAATCCTGGGTCGCGGTTGCGATGACCGGCACGCGCGCCGCCGCCAGCTTGTCGGCGACCAGCCAGCCCTCTGCGCCGCCGACGATGATCAGCTTCAAACCCGGGAACTCGCGGCGCAGGTCAAGCAGCGCTGTAATGTCGCTTGCCCGTTCAACATGAACGACGGCAGGAACCCGCCCCTGTACGACCGGCACCAGAGCAGCAGCGTCCAGCCGGGTCAGGATCGCGTCCCGGTCCTTGCCGCCCTCATAGCCTTTCGGGTCTCGGGCAAAATCCTCTGCCTCATGCAGGCCGTTGCGAAAATTCAGGAAGGCTGCACCGCGCGATCCGCCCGCAAGGTCGGCACCGCGTTCACCCAATTCGATGAACTGGAAGGCGCGCGGGCGCATCACGGTATCGTCGCCGCCACCGAGCCCGACGATCGTGCCCTGCCCACCGAAAATATCATGGCCTGCGGATGGGGCGACAACGGCGCGGGTCAACCCCTCAATCCGGTTGATCGGAATGTTGACCGAGCGCTGGTTGACCGAGGATGCGACATCAAGCGCCGCCGAAAAGGGGGATTTTTCGGCTGATGTGTCGTCGGTTTCATCGACGGCATCAATCTCGACAATGGCGAGACGGGAGAATCCGGCAATGAACCCCGGCGTCACCCATTTGCCACCTGCATCGATCACCGTCGCGCCAGCAGGTACGGCGACACCGAGACCGACGGCGGCAATGCGGCCATCGCGGATCAGGACTGTCCCGCCCTCAATCGGCTCGGCTACGGCAATTGTTGCAACCTTGCCATTGGTGATCGCGACAGTCTGGGCAGTCAGCGGCCCGGCAGCGATGCTGACCGCTGCAAGGAGGACGGTGCGGATACGCTTCACTTCACATCTCCCTCGCCGGGCTGGCCCAGCTCGAAATCACTGACAGGTCGCAGACCGGTGATAGCGTCGAACATCATCGCGCCGTCGATCCAGATCTTTTCCGGCCGCGTGTAGATGCTGAACGGATCGCCATTCCACAGCACGACATCGGCCATTTTCCCAACCTCGAGGCTGCCGGTCCTGTCGCCAATGCCAAGCGCCTTGGCCGGGTTGTAGCTGAGCCAGGTCCAGGCAATTTCCGGCGTGATGCCAAGGCCGACCCGGTTGCCGTCAGCCATCGCCTTGGCGGCTTCCTGATTGAGCCGCTGGATGCCATCGGCATCGTCGCTATGGGTGATCGCGCAGCCGCCTGCCGCGTGGACGAATGGCATATTCTCGCGGATGCCGTCGTTCGACTCCATCTTGAAGCCATACCAGTCGGCCCACATTGCTGCGCAAATGTCATTTTCTTTGAGCAGGTCGGCGATTTTATACGCCTCCACAGCGTGGTGGAACGCGCTGACCTTATAGCCGAACTCCTTCGACATATCGATGACATTGGCCATCTCGTCAGCCCGGTAGCAGTGGTTTTGCACCAATATCTTGCCATCAAGCACCAGCGCCAATGTCTCCATCTGGAGATCGCGTGTCGGCGCATCGCCGGGCTTGGCGGTGCGCTTGTCAACCTTGCCCCGGTATTCTGCCCATTTGCGACGATATTCGACCGCCTTCGCCCAGGTCTGGCGATTGACCGCCATATTGCCCATCCGGCTGCCCGGGGCCTGGTTGCGGCTACCATAGACCCGCTTGGGGTTCTCCCCGCAGGCCATTTTGAGGCTGTAGGGAGCACCCGGGAACTTCATCCCCTGCATGGTGCGCGCCTCGACATTCTTCAACGTCGTGCCGCGCCCGCCGAACAAATTGGCAGACCCAGGCAGGATGTGCAGCGACGTGATGCCGCCGTTCGCCAGCGCGCGACTGAAACCGGGGTCCTGCGGCCAGATCGAATGTTCGGCCTGCACCTCCGAGCGCACCGGACCCGTCACTTCATTGCCGTCCGAATTGGCCTGAACGCCCGGCGACGGATAGTCGCCA
Organism: Sphingosinicellaceae bacterium; assembly: GCA_043759675.1. Taxonomy (GTDB): domain Bacteria; phylum Pseudomonadota; class Alphaproteobacteria; order Sphingomonadales; family Sphingomonadaceae; genus JADCGM01. The sequence continues at coordinate 12,433 of JAYVLC010000039.1, read as the reverse complement.
AGGTGGCTGTGAATATCGATGATGCCCGGCGTCACCCATTTACCGGTGGCGTCGATGACGGTTGCCCCCGCTGGCACGGGGACGGTCTTGCCGACCGCTGCAATCTTGCCATCCTGCAGCAAGACCATTCCACCGTCGATCCGCCCGCCGCGTCCGTCATAGATCGTGGCGTTCTGCAAAACCGTCGGCACACCAGCATAGGGCTTGTACGTCGACGGATAGGGGTCATCGGGAATGGTGACGACGGGCGGCGGCGGGCCTTTCGCATCCGCCGTCTTGGTGCCCGTGGTCGCGCAGGCGGCGGTGACCAGCAATGCTGCAATCGTCAGAAACCTGCGCATCAATCGACTCCATGCATCCATTTTTTGATCATCGGCGAGACGAGGAGCAGCACGACACCAATCCCGGCCGAGATCAGGCCAATGTTGGTGAACACCCCGGCATAGGTATCAAGGCTGACCTTGAGGTTGGTGACCTGACCACCGACCGTCTCGACACTGGCACCTTGCGCCACGACGCCGGCGACATATTGCGCGCAGCTGATCGACAGGAACCAGACGCCCATCATCATCCCGACAATCCGGGCAATCGACAGCTTGGTGATCATGCTGAGACCGACCGGGGAGATGCACAACTCGGCGATAGAGTGGATCAGGTACAATCCGGCCAGCCACCAGATACCGACCTTGAAGTCGGGTCCGGCAAACTGCGTACCCCACACCAGAAACAGGAACCCCGCGCCGACGCCGACCAGTGCGATGCCGAACTTGACCGGAATGCCAGGCTCGACCCCGCGCCGCGCCATCGCCAGCCACAGCGCCGAAAACACCGGCGCGAGCGCGACGATGAAGAAGGCGTTGAAGAACTGGGTCTGCCCGGCTGAGATACTGAACAGCCCGAATATACTGAGGTCGGTATTGCGATCCGCAAACAGCGTCAGCGATGATCCGGCCTGCTCAAACAAGGTCCAGAACACCACGTTGAACACGATCAGCACGATGGCAGCGAACATCATCTGGAACTCGGCCTTGGTCCCGACCCGGAACGACCAGACCGGAATGGCGACGATTGAGATCAGGAAGGTGGTGAACAGCACTTTGCCAAGGATCGGCAGGCCAAGAATATAGCCCCATATGCCCTGGCCAGCGACGGGGGCCGGTGCGTTCATCAAATTGGTGAACAGGAACCAGACCAGCGGCACCGCAAGAATCGCCCCGGCATAGATTGCCAACGATCGGTCAGGTCCGTCGCTGGCCGGTGGCTCACCGATTCCGGCAAGTTTCGGGCCGGCAAACTGGATCAGCGCCCAGGAAATCGTCATACCGATGGCGGCAAGGCCAAAACCGGCCCACCAGCCATAGGCATCGGCCAGAAACGGGCAGGCGAGCTGCGAGCCCAGCGAACCGAGGTTGATGCCCATGTAGAAAATCGTGAATCCGGCATCGCGGCGGCGGTCGCCGGTTGCATAGAGCGAGCCAACCATTGTCGAAATGTTGGGCTTGAAGAAGCCGTTGCCAATGGTGACCGCCGACAGGCCGATGAGCATGATCATCGTGAACAGCGGATTGCGGTCGGCACCCGGCTCGAAGCTGCCCTTGGCAAGCGTCCGGGCAACGGATCCATCGGGGGCGCTCAGTGTGATGCTGCCGTCCTCATTGCCCTTGATCGCCAATTTGCGGCCGCCATCGACCACATATTGCTGTTTGGCATCGGTTGATTTGTCGACGCTGACTTCGTAGCGCTGACCGTCGATGGTCGCGAACGGCTTGGCGCTTTCGCCGCCAAAGCACAGAATGAAGTAACCGCAGGCCATCAATATGGCCCCGAACTTCACGGATCGCTTTGAACCGAGATAGCGGTCGGCGAGCAGGCCGCCGACGAGCGGGGTCAGATACACCAGCGCGGTGAAGCCGCCGTAGAGGCTGGTGGTCGTGGTATCGTTGAACAGGAAATGATCGGCGAGATACAGCGTCAGCAACGCCCGCATGCCGTAATAGCCAAAGCGCTCCATCGCCTCGGTGGTGAACAGTCGGGCAAGCGGGCGCGGATGCCCGAACCAGGTTGCGCCGTCCGATGTCGGACTGGCTGCGGAATCTGCCATCTAATCTTCCCCTTGAATGCGTCCCCGCACCACTCCCCGTGGTGCCATGGCGCGCACGATAAGCGGGCAATAGCGCGCCTGTATAGCCCCTGTGCGACGGATGGCGGCTCCAATCCCGGATCAACCGTCATCCTGACGAACGTCAGGATCTCCTTTGATGTTGCGGGTGGCCGTGGGAGGTCCTGACGTTCGTCACGATGACGGCGTTGCGATTAATGCACCACCCCTTGGAAACCTTCGCGCAGCTCGCGTTTCAGGACTTTGCCGATGTGACTCCGCGGCAGGTCATCGACCAGAACGACGGCAGCCAGACGCTGCGTCTTGCCGAGCTTGGCATTGGTCCAGGTCCGGATATCGTCTCCGGATGCGCCGCGTGACACGACAAAGGCCACCGGGGTTTCGCCCCAGTTTGCCGACGACACTCCCACCACGGCGACATCGGCGACATCCGGATGCTGTGCGATCACGGCCTCGATATCCGACGGATAGATATTGAACCCGCCCGAGATGATCATGTCCTTCTTGCGGTCCATCAGCGTCAGGAACCCGTCGGCGTCAAAACGACCGACATCGCCGGTGCGGACGAACTTTCGCCCATCCGGCGCTGTCCAGATCGCCGCCGAGGTCTGCTCGGGCCGGTTGTGATAGCCGAGCATCACCGCCTCGGAATGGCCGACGATTTCGCCGATCTCGCCGGTGGCCACCTCCCCCCCATCCTCATCGATCAGCCGGATGTCGTGGCCGGGCGCCGGACGGCCAACGGTGTGCAGCTTGTCGGGCCAGTCATGCGCCACGAGAATGCAGGTGCCGCCACCCTCGGTCATCCCGAAATATTCGACGAGACCGCCGGGCCAGCGCGCCAGCACATCGGCCTTCAGTGCAGCCGGGAACGGGGCCGAGGTGCAGAACTTCATCCGGAAGCTCGACAGATCAGTGGCGTCGAAGCCCGAGTGCGCCATCAGGCGGCTGTACTGAACCGGCACCAGCATGGTGTGGGTAGCGCGCTCGGTCTCGGCGAGGCGGAGATAGTCGGTCGCGTCAAATTTCTTCATCAAAACCACCGTCCCACCTTTGGCGAGGCTCGGCAGGAAGCTGACCAGCGTCGTGTTGGAATAAAGCGGCGTGGACAGCAGGGTGACGGACGCTTCACCATAGCCAAGCGCCTCGGCCCGGTCGACATGGCGCGCGCGCATTCCGTGGCTTTGTACGATGCCTTTGGGTGTGCCCGTAGTGCCGGACGAATAGATGATATTGAACGGCCAGGCCGGGTCGATGCACACGGGGGCAGGTTTACTGCCTGTTGGGGCAAGCCAGTCCTCGAAAGCCTCCAGCCGGATGATCGTGCAACGCACCCGGTCGAGTGCTGCGCCCATTTCGGCTGCAACACCGGCATCAATGAAGAAAAGTTTTGCGCCCGAGTCCGCCACCATGTCGGCAAGGCTGTCCGCAGTAGAGGACGGCGCAAGCGGGGCGACGGCAACACCAGCGCGCAATGCTCCGGCAAACAGCGTGGCATAGGCAAGCGAGGTTGCTGCGCAGATTGAGACGGTATCCTGCGCGCCAAGGCCATCCCGTTGCAGCGTCGCCGCAACCCGGTCCATCCGGGCGGCGAGTTCGGCGTAGCTGTGGCGGACGCCGTCCTGCACCAAAGCCTGCCGGTCAGGGGCGGCCAGTGCTGTGTCTCGGATCATGTCCGGAATGGATATGAACGCCGTCATGGCCACCCCGCCAACAACCCGCGCAGGCCGGTCACAAAGGCCAGCGGTTGGTCAATCATCACATGATGCGCGGCGTCCGGGATGATCACCACCGGCGCCGTTGGCACTAGCGACCGCATGTGTTCGGTCACCTCGGTCGGCATCAACATTGATCGGTCTCCCCACATCAATGCGACCGGACAGGCCGCTTTCCCAAGCGTTTCAATGTCAGTGGCAGCCCTGAAATCACGCGCCAGGAACGGGTCGAACTTCCAGCTCCAGCCGCCGTCGACCGGCTTCAATGAGGTGCGGGCGATATGGTCGGCGATGTACATATTTTCGCAACCTTGCTCGGGCGCGAGACGGAAACGCGCCAGCGCGTCAGGCAGCGTCGGATAGACGCGGTGCGGGCGACGGGTGGCATTGGGCGGCGGCCCCAGCCGCGGCATGCCTGGCGGACGCACGGGCGTGTCGACCGTGATTGCCGCACGGAACCGCTCGCCGTGACTGCATGCCAATGCCATCAGCGGCACCCCGCCAAAGCTGTGTGCGACACCCACCGGCTTGACCGGATTGTCGAACAGGCCCTCCGCCTCCGCAATTGCCAGCGCCTCGGCGACAAATGTGCCGAGCACATAGCTGGACCGATGGTCCGAACCGCCCATGCCGGACCAGCTCATCGCGGCGACCCGGTGCGTGTCGGCAAAGAATGGCGCGATGAAGCTCCACCAGTCGGCGCTGGCGCCATTGCCGTGCAGGAACAGCAGTCCAGGATTCCCGCGTTTACCCCAGCTCAGCGATTCGATATTCGCGCCTTCAACCGGAATGAACCGCCGCACCGGTGCGTGTGCCAGCGCGGCCCGGAACCATGTCGGCGCCTCGGGCCGCTGCCCGCCAAACCTTGCGAGCGGCGCGCGCTGATCCTCACTCACGCCATCTTGCCCGGAACCGTGGGGTGGGAGGACGAAAGGCCGCCATCGACTGCGATGAACTGCCCGTTGACATAGCTTGACGCATCGCTGGCCAGAAACAGCGCAACGCGGGCCGGTTCGTCGGGGCCTGCCGCGCGCTTGAGTGGATTCAGTTGACCAAGTTTGGCCTCGGTTCCGCGCGCGCGTGCGCCGTCAAACCACGCCTGCGTCATGCCGGTCTCGGTCAGGCCGGGGCAGATCGCATTGACCCGGACACCAGTGCCGGACAGCTGATTTGCTGCGGTCGCGGCCATGTTGATCACGCCGGCCTTCGATGCGGAATACGCCATGCCACCTGCACCAGACCGGATGCCAGCGACGCTGGCGGTCAGCACGATCGATCCGCCGCCTTGCGGGATCATCACACGCGCCGAAGCCTGGACGGCGAGGAACACCGCGATCAGATTGACGCGCAGGACCTGCTCCCACTCCTCAACCGTCTGGTCAAGCAGCGTGACCAGCCCGCCGCCAACCCCGGCGTTGGCGAAGGTCGCATGCAGCCCGCCAAACCGGCTGGTGGCCAGAGCAACCGCCCGGTCAACCAACGCCTTGTCCGCCACGTCGCCGACGATGGCCTCTGCCGCCCCGCCTGCTGCGCGCACCATATCCCGTGTCGCTTCAACCGCTTCGGCGCGATCAACGAGTACCAGGCTTGCCCCCGCAGCCGAGAACAACTGTGCCGCCGCCCGTCCGATCCCCGAGGCCGCGCCAGTGATCAGTGCGGCCTTTCCGCTCAGGTCGATGATCGCCATATTCGCTCCTATGCTGTCAGATTGGCCGATGTGGAGCCAACGCTAGACCGATGCAGCAGGCGCCCGCAATGCGAGAAAGAACAGGGCCAGCACCGCCCCCGCCGCGCAGATCAACATCACCGCCGCCATTGGCACAGGGCTTCCGTCGTACAGCAAACCCGCAATGGTCGATGCCAGAGCGCCCGCCCCTGCGGAGAATCCGCCAAAGCCCGCAGAGACCGTACCGCTGCGCGAAGGATCCCGATTGAGCGCTCCCGCAACGGTGTTCGCTCCCGTGAAACCAAATGTCGACAGGATCAGGAACAGCGGGACCAACACCCCGATAACGCCGCCCCAGCCGGTCATCGCACTCACCAACAACAGAGTTGCGAACAGCAATACCAGCGGACCAGCAACCCACAGAACCTGATCTGATGTGAACCGCTTCAGCAGGAAACGATTGAGCTGGCTTCCCGCAACCAAGCCGACTGCATTTGCCCCGAAGACCCAGGCGAACATCAAGGGTGACATGCCATAATAGCCAATCAGCAGACCCGGCGAGCCGACAATATAGGTGAACATGCACGCACCGTTCAGGGAGCCGGTCAGCAAGTAGCCGAACAATCGGCGGTCGCGCAGGATCGCTGCATAGGACACGAGAGCGGACTCACTGCGGGCGGTCGCGGCGGTCAGTGCGGATCGACTTTCCGGCAAGCTGGTCCAGATCGCGATGCCTACGATTGTACCGAATATCGCCAGCACCCAGAAGATCATGCGCCAGCTCGCAATCGCCATGACCGCACTGCCTGCCAACGGCGCAAGGATGGGTGCAAGCCCCATCACCAGCATCAGCAGCGACAAGATCCGCGCGGTCTCGTTCGGGTCATAGCGATCCCGCACCACCGCGCGCCCGATCACGATCCCCGCACAAGCCCCAAGCGCTTGCGCCAACCGGGCAATCGTCAGCAATTCAACCGACGTCGCCATCGCACACGCAACCGACGCAAGGACATAGATCACAACGCCGCCAAGCAACGGCCCCCGCCGCCCGATGCGGTCGGCCAGCGGCCCATAGACCAGCTGACCGATCGCCATGCCGAGAAAGAAGATCGAGACTGTGCGCTCGGCTGCGGCAAGCGACGCGCCAAAGGTGCGGGCAATCGTCGGAACCGCGGGCAGGTACATATCGATCGAAATCGCCCCGAACGCGGTCATCGCGCCAAGCAGCACGACCATTGCGATGCTCGGGTGCAGATCGGCTCGGTCCGGTGGTGGCGCGGCGTGCATATACCCTCTCAATTGCGCCCCCGTTGCGGGCGGGCCGATATGGGCTAAGCAGGGGCGGCACGAAAGCAAAACTATTGGGAGTTCGGTCATGGCAGGGTTCACATCACGCGAAGTCCGGTTGAAAGCGCGCCCGGTTGGCGTCCCGCAGGGCAGCGATTTCGAAATTGCCGCAGTCGAACTCGGCGCGCCGGGTGATGGCCAGGTCCTCGTCCGCAACAGCTGGATGTCGGTTGACCCCTACATGCGCGGCCGGATGTACGACCGCGCCAGCTATGTGCCGCCGTTCCAAATCGGCGAAGCCCTTCAGGGCGGCGCTATTGGAACAGTCGTTGAATCGAAGGATGCGAACTTCCAGCCTGGCGACACGGTCATGTCCATGATGGGTTGGCGGGAGGGTTTCGTCGCACCCGGCGGAACGCTGGAGAAGCTGCCGGTCAGCAATGTTCCGGTCGAGGCTTACCTTGGCGTGCTCGGGATGCCGGGCTTGACGGCCTATGCCGGTCTGCTGGAGATCGGCCAGCCGAAACCCGGCGAGACGGTGTTCGTATCGGGCGGGGCTGGCGCTGTCGGCTCGCTCGTCGCGCAGATCGCCAAAATCAAGGGCTGCACCGTCGTGGCGACCGCCGGAACCGACGCGAAATGCGATTGGCTCCGGTCGGTCGGCGTCGACCATGCGATCAACTACAAAACCTGCGGAAATCTGCTCGCGGCGGTGCGGGCGGCAGCCCCGAAAGGCATCGACGTCTATTTCGACAACGTCGGTGGGGAACATCTGGAAGTCGCCATCGAAACCGCCCGTCCGCTGGCGCGCTTTGCCGAATGCGGGATGATTTCCGCCTACAATGACACCGTGCCCACGCCTGGCCCGCAGAACATGGTCCAGATCGTCGGCAAGGGCCTGACCATTCGCGGCTTCATCGTGATCCAATTTGGTCACCTCAAGCCACAGTTCATCGCCGAGATGACCGGCTGGATCCAGGGCGGGCAGATCAAGTCCGAGGAGACGGTGAAACACGGCATCGACAACGCCGCCAGCGCCTTCGTCGCCCTGTTCAGCGGTGGCAACACCGGCAAGATGCTCGTGAAATTATAGTCGGCAGCGTTGCGGCTGTCGGCCTCGTGCGGTTCGGTTTGAATTGGCGGTCGCCGCCAGACGGATGCGAACTCGTCTCGGGCGCGCGCAGCCTGCCCAGCCCGACGACAGCGTCAGGCCATGAGGACCTGACACTCAGCCAGTGCGGCTGAGCGGTTGGATTGCTGCGCCTGTGGCCGCACGTCCATCTGGGGAACTGGTACGACGAACGGGAAGCTGGTAAATTCGGGAATGTCCGCTGAACGTCTCATCACCGCCCGCCTCACACTCGTGCCAACCAGCCGCGCCGACTTTGAGGACAGCGCCGCGATGTGGGCGGACGCCGAGGTCACCCGTTTCATCGGCGGCAAACCCAACACCCGCGAGGAATGCTGGGCGCGGTTCTTGCGGCAGGCCGGACTTTGGGCGTTGTTCCGCTTTGGCTATTGGGCGGTGCGGGAAACCGCAACGGGCAGCTTCGTTGGCGAGGTCGGCTTCATGAATGCCGGGCGCGACCTTGATCCATCATTCGGCGACACACCCGAGGCGGGCTGGGCGCTTAGCCCTTGGGCGCACGGCAAGGGCTATGCGACCGAGGCGCTGGGCGCGGTGCACGGCTGGGCCGACGTGCATATCGCCGGGCGGACGGTGTGTATGATCGATCCGGACAACGCGGCGTCGCAGAAGGTCGCGGCGCGGCTCGGTTACCGCGAATATGCGCGCAGTACCTACAAGGGCGCGGCGACAATCCTCTACGAACGCTTGCCATAACGCGCGTCGACCGCCGCCTGCGGGTCACTTTTGCCAAGGCGGCGCACCAGCGACAGGCCGGTAAGTTCAACCGCATCGCTGCGCAACACCCGCTCGTGCCGCCGATAGCCGACATCATACAGCGCCCGGTCCTCGCGCATCGCGTCACCTTCAGCATAGCGGGTCAGGATCGCCACCGGAATCCGGCCGCTTCGGTTCGTCCGCTGACGCGCGGCTACCTCGACCAGCGCCGCGTCGAGCGTTCCCGGCCCGGTTGAATCGGCGCTTGCGCCGCCCGGCCCGATCAGCGTCTGCGATTGAATGACCTGATCGTCCCGCGCCGCCGCCAGTTGCAAAGAGTCACCGTCCGATATCGGGGTTGCAGTGACAATCAACGACGGTCCGGCCTTTGGCTGTCCCTCGGCGGTCCGGGCCGCCTCGTCGCGCTCCCGGGCCTGACGCCCGTCCCACCAGCTTGCAGCCGAAATCAGCACGGCGGCCACAGCAACCACTTCGCCAAAGCTGATCCAGCGGCGACGGGTTGCCTGGGCAGGGGTCTCTTGGGGTTCGGCCATCCGCATTACATGTGGGCGCAGGCCGCACTTCGCAAGCGCTGCGATCCGGTGTATCTGTTTCGTTCTGCCATGACCGACGGGCGCAAGATCATTCACATCGACATGGACGCGTTTTTTGCGTCGGTCGAACAGCGCGACGATCCTGCGCTTCGCGGTCGCCCGGTCGCGGTCGGCCACGCCGGCGGGCGCGGGGTGGTTGCCGCCGCCAGCTATGAAGCGCGCAAGTTCGGCGTGCGCTCGGCAATGCCGTCGGTGACCGCGATGCGCAATTGCCCCGAGCTGGTGTTCGTGCCCGCGCGCTTTGAGGCCTATCGCACCGTGTCCCGGCAAATCCGCACGATCTTTGCCGATTACACCGACCTGATCGAACCACTCTCGCTTGATGAGGCCTATCTTGATGTGACCAGCAACAAGCGCGGCATTGCCACTGCCACCGAAATCGCCCGCGAAATCCGCGCCCGGATTTTCGAGGAAACGCAGCTGACCGCGTCGGCGGGTGTGTCCTACAACAAATTCATCGCCAAACTCGCGTCGGATTACCGCAAACCTGACGGGATGACCGTGATTACGCCGGCGAGGGGCGCCGCCTTTGTCGCCGCGCTGCCGGTCAAACGCTTCCACGGCGTCGGGCCGAAAACGGCGGCGCGGATGGAAACGCTCGGGATCGTCACCGGCGCTGACCTTGCCGCCCAAACGCTTGAATTTTTGCAGACGCGGTTCGGCAAGGCCGGGGATTATTATTTCAACGCGGCGCAGGGGCAGGATCACCGGGAGGTGACACCCGATCGGCCACGAAAATCCTATGGATCCGAGACGACATTCGCCGTCGATCTGGTCCGGGAGGCCGACATATTGGCCGCGCTTGAGCCGCTGGCCGACGGCGTCGCAGGCTATCTCCAGCGCGGCGGGATACCGGCGCGGACCTTGACGCTGAAGGTCCGCTACGCCGACTTCCGCACCGCCACCCGGAGCCGGACCGTGGCGGATCGGTACCGCGACCGGGCCGGGATCGACATCGGCATGCGCGAACTGGTCGCCGGGTTGATGCCGCTTGAACAGGGGGTGCGGCTGCTTGGGTTGGCATTGTCCAATTTCGAGGGCGATGTTGAGGCTGCGACCCCGCCACAGCTGACGCTAGGGCTTTAGGCTATGCGGACCAATCTTCGCAGCGCAACCCATCGACGCGGCGGAACTCCCCAAGGTTACCGGTGACGATCACCAAGCCAAGGCTACGCGCATGGGCAGCGATCAACAGATCATATGGACCGATGACTTGCCCGCGCCGTTCGAGGTCGGCGCGGATATCCCCGAAATGCCCAGCGGCGTTCGGACCAAATTCCACGACGTCGAGGCGGGCGGCAAACCCCTCCACCTCGCGCCGGGTTTCGAGCGGGCGCGCTGACTTCGCGGCACCGTGCAGCAGTTCGCCAAGCGTGATCACCGACATGCACAGCCCGTCGGCCTCGGCATTGAACCTGACGCGGGCACTGGCGGGCCGGTCGCGCAGCACGCGGATGCAGACATTGGTGTCGAGCATATAGCGCAGCATCAGAACGGTTCGCGCTGTTGCAGCTCCGGCTGGACGCGGTCGGGAAGGTCGATGCCGGACTTCGCGAAAAAGTCGTCCCAAACGGCATTGGCCGGCACGATGATGCGGCGGTTGCCATCACGCAGAACAGCGACCTCGTGCACGCCTGCACCAAAGGCGACATCTTTGGGCAGACGGACCGCCTGACTGCGGTTCGACTTGAACAGGGTGCTGCGCGCGGTCATCTGGACCTCATGGGATATGCCACTTGTATATCCCGCCATCACCGACCCGTCAATTCCGCCCCTTGCCCTCGGCGCTCCGGGCCGCGACATAGGGGCTCGTTGTTGGAGATCGTGATGCCCGATGCCGCTGCCCCAGCCACTGTCCGGCTTGCCGACTATGCGCCGCCGCGATGGCTGGTGCCCGATGTCCGCCTGAGCTTTCAGCTGGATGCCAGATGCACCGTCGTGACCGCCCAATTGACCGTGATGCGCGGGGGGCAGCACACCGAACCGCTCCGGCTCGACGGGGAAGGGCTGGTGCTGAAATCGGTGCGACTGGACGGTCGGCAACTGTCAGCCGGTGATTATGCCGAGCTGGACGGCCAGCTCATCATTCCCGTCGCGGGCGCGACGGCGGTGGTTGAGACCGTCGTTGAAATCTCGCCCGCCGCCAATTCGCAGCTGATGGGGCTCTATGCCTCGGGCGGCAATCTGTGCACCCAGTGCGAGGCGCAAGGGTTTCGGCGCATCACCTACTTCCCGGACCGACCCGACATCCTGTCCCGCTATGCCGTGCGGCTGGAGGCCGACCGCGCGACCTGGCCGGTGCTGCTATCGAACGGCAACCCGGGCGAGGCCGGTGATCTTGCGCACGGACGCCATTTCGCGGTGTGGACCGACCCCTTCCCCAAGCCCTGTTATCTGTTCGCGCTGGTGGCGGGTCGGCTGGCCCCGCTCCGGGACAGTTTCACCACGATGAGCGGCCGGGTCGTCAGCCTCGGCATCTGGGTGGCCCCGGCCGATTTGCCGAAATGCGCCCATGCGATGGCAGCGCTCAAAACCTCGATGCAGTGGGACGAGGCGCAGTATGGCCGCGAATATGATCTTGAGGTGTTCAACATCGTCGCCGTCAGCGATTTCAACTTTGGCGCGATGGAGAACAAGGGCCTCAACATCTTCAACTCCAAATATATCCTGGCTGACCCGCAGACCGCGACCGATGCGGATTTCGATCAGGTGGCAGCGGTGGTCGCGCATGAATATTTCCACAACTGGACCGGCAACCGCATCACCTGCCGCGACTGGTTCCAGCTGTCGCTGAAAGAAGGCCTGACGGTCTTTCGCGATCAGGAGTTTTCTGCCGACACCGGCAGCCGCGCCGTCAAGCGGATCGAAGATGTCCGCAACCTGCGCGCCGCGCAATTCCCGGAGGATGCCGGACCGCTGTCCCACCCGGTGCGGCCTGAATCCTATATCGAGATCAGCAATTTCTACACCGCCACGGTCTATAACAAGGGCGCAGAGGTCATCCGCATGATGGCTGCGCTGCTCGGGCCGGACGCCTACCGCAAGGGCTGCGACCTGTATTTCGACCGGCATGACGGGCAGGCGGTGACGGTCGAGGATTGGGTCCGCGCCCATGAAGACGCAAGCGGGCGCGACCTGACACAGTTCCGGCGCTGGTATTCGCAGTCGGGAACCCCGCGCATCCACGCC
>JAYVLC010000038.1:0-2626 GCA_043759675.1 Sphingosinicellaceae bacterium | reverse complement strand
CGCCCGAAGTCCACGACGCGCTGGGCGCTTTCGATACGTGTGCTATCAAACAAATTGTCGACATAGCCAGTCAGGCTCATTCGCCCAAAGTCAGCACCGGCCTTCACGCCAAACCGTGCATAGCCACGCAGGTAGGCAAGGTTACTCTCGTCGGTGAAACGCTTTGAGCGGTACAGGCCGTTGGCTTCGAGGAACCAGCTGTCATTGCCCGGACCAAAGCTCTGTCGCCATTCAACTGACGACGTCAGCGAGTGTTTCGGGCTTTTGCCGACTTTTTTGCCGGTGAAGTTGCCACAGGCATTGCCTGACTCGGCCCGGTTCTGATCCGATGACGTCTGCCCTGCCGGTACGCCGCACGCCGTGAAGGCAGCCGCCGCCGATCCGGGCGGCGGACCCTGGATATATTCCTTGAACTCCGAGTCCGTGTAGGCATAGCCCAGCATCAGGCTGAGGTTTTCGGTTGCGCGGTAGTTGAGGTCGGCTTCGAAGCCCAACACCTTCACCTTGCCAGCGTTGACGATCCCGGCCGTGGTAATGACCTGACCCGACGGCGCGACATTGGTGTTCTGAACACCAATCTGCTGATCGGTATAGTCGTTGTAATAGACGTCGGCGTTGAGCACGAGGCGTCGGTCGAGCCAGCTGGTTTTGACGCCCGCCTCATAGGCAATGACCGATTCCGGCTGATAGCCCTGCCCGGTGAACTCAGCGACTTCGTTGGTGTTGAAACCGCCAGGCTTGAAGCCCTTTGACACCGATACATAGGCGAGAACGTCGTCAGTTGCCTTGTATTCGATCGTGCCGCGCGGCGTGACCTTCTTATAGTCAACCGAGGCCGTGCGCGGGCAGGCAACAACGATGCCCGGCGGCGGCGTGGTCGCGGGGCTCGTCGGGCTGAACACCGCGCCATTGGCAAAGGCGGGTAGGCACTGCGGCACCAGTTGCGACAGTGAGACATCCTGCCTGCGGATGCCGTTCGAGCCGTAGTCGATCGTATCCTTGTTCCAGCGCGCTTCGGCGCTCAGCTTCAGCTTGTCGGTGACCTGCCAGCCGACCCCGCCGAACACGCCATAATATTCGGTATTCCGCGAGTTCAGGACCGGGAATGTGGGGACCGCAAGCGGTGCGGTTGCCAGGCGGAACGGCGGTCCGGCAAGTGGGGACGTGGCGCTGCGCAGCCAGAACTGCGACGAGTTGATCAGGTTCGAGTCTTCGCGGAAATATTGCGCGCCAAGCGTCAGTGACACATTGCTGAATTCACCTTCGTAGCGGAGCTCGTGATCGCTGTGCTTGTTGCGATAGCGCAGTTGCTGGAGCACCTGCAAAGACAGCACGAGCCCCGGCCCTGCCGCAAAATTGCTGAAATCGCCATCCTGTTCGATCGCTGACGTGTTTCGCAATGATCCGAACCGGTAGGAGATCGTGCCGATGTCGCCAGTCCAGGATGCATCAACCGATGCAAGATTCTGCGTGATCTGCATCCCGAATGGCGGGCGCCCGTTGATCGGATTATTGCCCATCTGGATGTTCGACTCGTTCGCCGACAGCGATCCGACAACGGTGCCGCGCGTGCAATTGACCTGCTGAGCTGGCGTCAGCGCCGCAATCGATGCCGGGCAGGGAATGGTTGCAGGCGCACCTGGTGCCGCAGCAAAGTTTGCGCCCGGCGCGGGCAGCCGGACGTTGGAGCCGATGAACGCGGTCGCCGAATCGGACATGCGATCCTTGGAATGTTGGTATCGCGCGACAATCCGAACCGAACTGATTGGCGCAATCAGCGCGGCGATGCCAACGCCCTTGCTGTTTTCTGCGCCAAGCTGGCCGCCATTGACCGGGTTGGTGTAATAGCCGTTGCTATCCCGGACAGCGCCATTGACGCGGACCGCCAGTTTGTCGCCAATCAGCGGGACGTTGACCGCACCCTGAAGGACCTTGAGGTCGCCGGTGCCCAGTTCGCCAGCCACGCGGCCGCTGAACTCGCCGTTTGGCGCCTTCGACACATAGTTGATCGCGCCCGCAAAGGCGTTCCGGCCATAGAGGGCAGACTGCGGGCCCTTGACGACCTCGATACGCTCCAGATCGAACAGTGCGGTGTTCAGGCTGGCGCTGCCGCCAGCGATTGACAAATTCTCGCCCGACAAATCCTGACCGTCGATCAACACTGCAACCGATGGGCGGCCACGTTCGGCCTGCATGCCGCGCAGTGCAGGGCGTGTGTCGTTCGGGAAGCCACCGATATCAAAGGTAAGGCCGGGGGTTTTGCGCGCGATATCTTCGATCCGGGCAATGCCCTCCCGTCGGATCATCGCACTGTCATAAACGCGAATGGCGAGAGGAATATCCTGAAGGACTTCGGACTTCTTGCGCGCTGTAACGATGATATCGGCGATCGCCTCGTCCTTGACACCCTCGGCAGATTCAGCCGCTGATACCTGCGCTGGCAGCATCGAACTTGCCAATGCAACAAAGCTGATGGCTCCCAACAGACGTGATGTGCGTTTCATGATATCCCCCGTGCCAGGTTGTTCTGGTCCCGATTTTCCCTTGAAAGGGGACCGATCAGTCAATATATTGTGCGAACACCGGTCTCCGGTCAAGAGGGAATTCGATTCTCGTGAAGCCAGCA
>JAYVLC010000037.1:0-20343 GCA_043759675.1 Sphingosinicellaceae bacterium | reverse complement strand
TTGCCCCCTCCCGCAGCAGCCGTGACAGCACGCCGTGGACGAGCCGCCTTGGCCCGGATTCGACCAACGGCAAGGCGGTCGCGACGACGGCATGATGCGGCGTATCAAGCAATATCGCCTGCGCCAGCGCCAGCCGCAGCACCATCCGGGCGCGCGCATCGTCCGGCAGGCGCTTTGCCGTCGCGCCGTCGATCAGATCGTCAAGGTCGGGCAGCCAGCGCAGGACGCCGCCGGTGATCGCCCGCGCCAGCGCCCGGTCATCGGACCGCGTCACGTCGTTGAAGGCATTGGCGAGTGCTGCCTCAAGCGGTTTGCCTTGCCAGAGCACCGAAATCAGCAGCCGCAGCGCCGCGCGACGAGTCGTCGTACCGGAAGGATCATCATCATGCATGGCGCGGCGTGTCGGCGATGCAGCAGGCGGCGTCAACTCCGCCAGCATCAGCGTATCCCGTCGAGGCTATGTAGCCGATTACCGGTTCCCGCCCAGAAAATGTCCGATCATCTTGAAATAGCTGACCGGAAACAGTCGGGTGATCCAGTCAATCATCCGCGCGTCCGGCCCGATCAGCACCCGGTGCTGGTTACGCTCCATCCCGCGCACAATGGTCTCTGCTGCCTGTTCAGGCGTGGTTCTGGCGGCCTGCTCAAACTGCTCGCCGTCGTCCAGTGCCAGCGTTTCGCCCGCCAACCCCCGGATGAACTTGGCGTTTCTGGCAACGTTGGTCTTGATGCCGCCGGGATGGACCCGGATGACCGAGATATGCGGATCGGTGACGGCCAGTTCGAGGTACATGGCCTCGGTCAGCCCGCGCACCGCATATTTGGACGCATTGTAAGCGCTTTGCGTTGGATACCCCATCAGGCCGAACACCGATGATATGTTGACGATCCAGCCGTGATCGGATTTGCGGACATGTGGCAATGCTGCGCGGCACCCCTCGACCACCGCACCGAAGTTCACCGCCATCACCCGGTCAAAATCCGCCTTCGGGCAGTCGGCAAACGGCGCGACCACCGAGAGCCCGGCATTGTTGATAATGCCGTCCAGCGCCCCGAATTCAGTCGCCGCGCGGTCAACCCAGCCGCTGAGCTTCAGGGTGTCAGTGACGTCGAACGCCTCGGCGAAATGCGGATAATTGCCGAGCATCCGTGACGTTTCGAGCAATCCGGCATCATCCTTGTCGGCCAGCGCCAGTTTCGCCCCGCGCTTGGCCAGATTGAGCGCGAGCGCGCGTCCAATTCCGCTCCCGGCTCCCGTCACCGCAATTGTCCGCCCTGAAAGACTGTGCATGTCGCCCCCTTGAATCTATGTAAGAGTCTAGGCGCAGCGGGTGACGACAGGAAGCTGGATGGATAGTCAGGACAAAAAGGCCCCCGAACCACCGAAGCCCGACGTCAAGCCCGAGCTTCCGGTCGAACATGGCGGCCGCAAGGGGCTTGAGCCAACCCGCTACGGTGATTGGGAAAAAGGCGGCATTGCCGTCGATTTTTAGGCGGTTAGTCGCGCTCGGCCCGTAGCGGGCGGGCGAGCAGCTCGTCGATGGCCTCGCGCACGCTGGTTTGACCGGCGATCAGCGCTGCGACCGCAGCCGCGATTGGCATATCCACGCCGCGCGCCGCAGCATCCTCAACCAGCACCGGCGCGGTGAACGCACCCTCAGCGACGCTCGACCGGTTGGCGAGTAGGTCCGCTGCCAATCGGCCCTGACCGAGGCCGACGCCGAAACTCATGTTGCGCGAGGCGGTGCTCCCGCAGGTCAGCACGAGGTCACCAAGGCCCGACAAGCCTGCCATCGTCTCCGCGCGAGCCCCCCGGGCGATGCCAAACCGCGTCATCTCGGCAAAGCCGCGCGCAATGATCGCGGCACGGGCATTCTCGCCCAGCCCTGCGCCAATCACCACGCCGCAGCCGATCGCCAGCACATTCTTGACCGCGCCGCCAATCTCCGCGCCGATCACATCATCCGACAGATAGGGCCGCAGCGCCGGACGCGCGATCCGGGCCGCCAGCATGTCGGCAACCGTCCGGTCATGACAGGCGAGCGTGACCGCGGTCGGCAAGCCAGCGGCAACCTCATGGGCAAAGGTCGGCCCAGACAGAACCGCGACCGGACATTGCGGGGCTATTGCGCTTGCCACCTCGCTCATCAGCAAATGCGTTCCGGCCTCAATGCCCTTGGCGCACAGGATCAGCGGGATGCCGGACGCGACAGGACTATTGGCCAGCACCGCGCGCAGATGCTGCGCTGGCGTCACGACCAGCCAGATGTCGCACGCCGCAAGCTCGCCGGTCATCCCGGTGGCGCGAACCCGGGGATCAAGTGCGATGCCGGGCAGGAACGGCCGGTTCTCGTGGTTGTCGTTGATCGCCGTCACGACCTCTGTCTCGCGGGCCCAGATCAGAACATCCTCACCCCCTGCCGCAATGGCATTGGCAAGCGCTGTGCCCCACGCCCCGCCGCCCAACACGCCAATCATGCTTTCACTCCTGCCCCGCGCGCCGGGGGCGCATCGGTATCGAGCGGCCAGCGCGGCCTCGCCAGTGCATCAAATCCGTCGGTCAGCCCAAGCGCGAACCGCTCGGCGCCTGCCCAGGCAATCATCGCGGCATTGTCGGTGCACAGCCAGAGCGGGGGTGCCGCAAATGGCAGGCCATTCCGGGTTGCCAGGGCTTCGAGCGCTGACCTGATCGCGCCATTGGCCGCCACACCACCTGCAACAACCAGCGCCGTCGCGTCGGGCATCGCCGCCATCGCGATCCGGGTCCGATCAACCAGGCAGTCAACGACCGCTGCCTGAAAACTCGCGGCAAGATCAGCGACTGGTGCCTGATTGGCTTGAAACGCCCGAAGTACGGCTGTTTTCAATCCGGCAAAGGAGAAATGCGGCTCGCCGGACCCGACCAGCGGTCGCGGGAATTTCACAGCCCGGGGATCACCGTCGCGCGCGACCCGCTCCACCGCAGGCCCACCAGGAAACCCGAGGCCAAGAATTTTGGCTACTTTATCGAAGGCCTCCCCGGCTGCATCGTCAATGGTCGTCGCCAGCCGCCGATAGCGCCCGACACCGTGCACCGCGAGCAATTGGCAATGTCCGCCCGATGCCAGCAACAACAGATAGGGGAAGGTCAGCGACGCATCGACAAGCCGCGGCGACAGCGCATGGCCCTCCAGATGGTTGACCGCAATCAGCGGCTTTCCGGCTGCCAGCGCCAGTGCCTTGCCCGTCACCAGCCCCACCATGACCCCGCCGATCAACCCCGGCCCAGCGGTCGCCGCAACGGCATCGACATCAGCAAGCCTCAGCCCGGCCTCGCCCAACACATCGGCGACCATTGGCGTCAGCACTTCGACATGCGCGCGCGCTGCGATCTCCGGCACGACCCCGCCATAGGGCCGGTGCGCCGCATCCTGACTGGCGATGCGTTGCCCAACGATAGTGCGATCCGAGCGCACCAGCGCGACCGCGGTCTCGTCGCAGCTCGATTCAATGCCCAAAATCAGACTCATGCGCACCACATCCTTGCAGGCTCGGGCGCTGCCTAGCATAAGATCGGGCGATGGCGACAATGATGAAACTCGGGACGCGCGGGTCGCCGCTCGCGATGGTGCAGGCGCGGATGACAGCGGCTGCGCTTTGTGCCGCGCACGACTGGGCGGATGACGCGGTCGAGATCGTCACCGTCAAGACCTCCGGTGACAGGATTCAGGACCGGCCATTGGCCGATATCGGCGGCAAGGCGCTCTGGACCAAAGAGCTTGAGACGGCGCTGCTCGACGGCCGAATCGACATCGCGGTGCATTCGATGAAGGACGTTGAAACCCGGCGGCCTGACGGCCTGCTGGTTGCTGCCATGTTGCCACGCGCCGATGTGCGGGACCGGTTGGTCGCCCATGTGCGCCGCGTTGCTGATTTGCCGCACGGTGCGCGCCTTGGGACATCATCGCCGCGCCGCGCCGCACAGGCGCTTGCCATTCGGCCCGACCTGCAAATCCTCGCGCTGCGCGGCAATGTCGACACGAGACTTGCCAAGCTGAACGCAGGCGAGGTTGACGCGACGCTGTTGGCCGCCGCGGGCCTCGACCGGCTGGGACGGAGCGAAATTGGCACCGGACTGCCCGTCGAGATGTTCCTGCCAGCCCCCGGCCAGGGCGCGGTTGGGATCGAGTTGCGGGGTGCCGATACAGCGACCCGTGGCCGGATCGCGGCCATCGACTGCGCTTTGACATCGACCGCCGTCGCTGCCGAGCGCGCGGTCCTCGACGCACTGGGCGGCAGCTGCCATTCGGCGCTGGCCGCCTATGCCCTGATGTCGTCCGGGACCATGCACCTTCGGGCGGAGATTCTTGGCGCCAATGGTGCGGAGCGCATTGCGGCGGAGCGCAGGATCTCTGTGTCGGACGCGGATCGCGCTGCCGTCGACCTTGCCGCCGATCTGCTCGACCGCGCCAGCCCTGCGCTGCGCGTCATGTTCGGCGGCTGAGCCGTGGCGACCGTTCTTGTCATCCGACCGGAACCGGGTGCCGCATCGACGGCTGCAAACCTTCGCGCTGCTGGCCACAAGGCAATCATGTCGCCGATCTTCACATCGGTTGCGGTCGATTGGGACATTCCCGGCGGCGTGTTTGATGCGGTGATGTTGACGAGCGAGGCCGCGCCCCGTCTGGCTGGCGCGGGGGCGAGGCATTTTACGGACCTGCCCACTTTTTGTGTCGGACCCGCCACGATGGCGGCGGCGATGGCCGCCGGATTTGTGAATGTCATCCCTGGCCCCGGCGGAGCCATACCATTGGCCAGAATGATCACTGCCCAAGGTCATCATCATATCCTCCACCTCGCCGCCCGGGACCGAACGCCGATGCCCCCGGAGCTTGCAACGATGACCGCCTGCACGGTCTATACAGCAGAGGTCGGCGAGCTTTCCGACGAAGCACTGACGGCGCTCAACGCGGGCGACATCGACTGGGTGCTGTTGTTCTCGCGGCGGAGTGCGATTGAATTCGGGGCGGCCTGCCCCAACCGGGCCGCGGTATCGGTCGCGGCGATCAGCGAGGATGTGGCCACCGCTGCCGGCTCGGGGTGGCGCAACATGGTGATCGCAACGGAGGCTAGCGAGCTCGCCGTCTTGGCGGCAGCGGGTCTAACGTGCGACAAGCACCCATCGGGCCCTGAACCCGACATTCGGAGACGTGCGCGCCATGGATGATTTTATTGCGGACCGCCCGGCCTATGGGTCGCTGAGTGCCACGCCGCCGCCGGTTGCCGCGCCAAAAACCGGCGGATCGCGCTGGCCGTGGATCGTGGCGCTTGCCTCGGTGGCATTTGCGCTTGGCCTCCTCCTCAGTCCCTGGTTCGAGACCGAGGTACGGGGGCGTTTGTTTGGCAGCACCTCGTCCAAGGCCATCGGCGTTGCGGCCAACGCAACACATCAGGCGCGTGCGCTCGCTGCCTTGCAAGCCCGGGTTCAAACCCTTGAGCAAACCCGGGCAAAAGGCAGCGCTGATCCCGCCCGCATGGTGCGGGCCGAAGCGCAGGTCAACGAATTGCAGTCGCAAGTTGGCGCGCTTGGCGTCCGGGTGGAGGGTGCGGTCACCGGTGCAGCACAGGACGCGCAGACTGCACAGAGCGTGATGCTTGCAGCAGCGGCGCGGCGGGCCATTGAAACGGGGCAGGCGCTCGGCCCACTCGAACCACCACTTCGGGCCAGATTTGGCCAAAGCTACGCTGGCCCTGTCGAGGCATTGGTGGCCGCAAGCGCCCGGCCAGTGACCCTGACCCGGCTCCAGCAGGATTTTGACCGGATTGAGGGTGCGCTTGCCAGCGAGCCGGCAGCAGCCAGCGATTGGTGGACGTCCTTCAAATCCGCAATCGACAGCATTGTGTCGGTGCGACGCGCCGGCGAGAGCCATGTCGATCCGGCGGCACAGACCGCCCTTGCAGCGCAGCGACTCGCCAATGGTGATGTTGCCGGGGCCGCCGCGATAATGGCGCGGCTCCCGGCAAGCCCGACGGCGACGGGCTGGCTTGCCGATGCGCGCCGATATCGCGCTGCGCAGGCGGCCATTGCCCAAATCGAGGCGGCAGCGCTCGCTCCGCCGTCGGTGATGCCAAGTGTTGCTGGATCGGCAGTGCCAGCGGGCGGCAAATAGGAAATTGGAGCGGGCGAAGGGATTCGAACCCTCGACTTCAACCTTGGCAAGGTTGCGCTCTACCCCTGAGCTACGCCCGCTCGGGCGGCGGTTCGGCGGACCGAACTGCGGGTGGAGGCGGCTGCTATCATGGGCGCGAAGCGCGGCGCAAGGGATAATTCACTTTGCAGAAGTCCTTGGCAGTCGGGGCCGCCACGCCCCATATGAACACCGACCGAGTCCACACGAAGGGATAAACGTGGCCAGCCTGACAACCGCCGCTTCCGAAAAGGCCAGTATCGAAGCGTTCCGCAAGGATGTGCTTGAGGCATCGATGACCGGGCTGGTGATCGTGGATTTCTGGTCTGAGCGGAGCGGAGCGTCACGAACGCTGTCGCCGATGCTCGAAAAACTTGTTGCAGGCTATGCTGCAAAAGGCGTCACCCTGGTCAAGATCGACGTCGACCGGAACCAGACCGTTGCCGCCCAGTTCCGCATCCAGACCATCCCGACCGTCTATGCTGTTTACCAAGGGCAGCCCGTTGCCGATTTGACCCCGGCGCGCGGCGAAGCCGAATTGAAAGTCTACCTCGACCAGATACTGACCCAGATCCCGCCAGGTGCCAATGACGCTGGTCCCGATCCGCTCGCGGACCTGGGACCGCTGATTTCTGCTGCCACCGACGCCCTTGGGGCAGGCGCGCACGACGAAGCCGCCCAGATGTTTGCCACCCTGACCGCCGCACTCCCGGATCGGGCAGACCTTGCAGCGGGTCACGTCCGTGCGCTGATCGGCCTTGGTCAGCTTGAAGCCGCGCAGATTGTCTTCGATGCAATCCCGGCAGACGCCAAAGACCCGTCAGTGGCCCAGGCAAAGGCCGCCCTGAGGCTGGCACAGGAGTCACCGCCCGTCGCCGATCTGGGCGCGGTTCTCGCCAAAGTCACCGCCAATCCGGACGACCTCGACGCGCGGTTTGCGTTGGCCGGCGGGCTGATGGCACGTGGCGACCGCGACGGGGCCGCCGACCAGCTGCTGGCAAGCATTGCCCACGACCGAAGCTGGAACGACGGCGCGGCGCGCGCCCGATTGCTAACAATTTTTGGAGCGGTCGGTCTCGAAGATACCTGGGTGACCTCGACTCGCCGCCGCCTTTCGACGATCCTGTTCGCATGACGAGCGCATTCGGCACCGATACACTCCCGGCGCAAATTCCGCTGTTTCCGCTCGCGGGTACATTGCTGTTGCCCCGCACGACGCTCCCGCTGAACATTTTCGAGCCGCGATATCTCGCGATGGTCCGCGATGCGATGGCAGGTGACCGCCTTGTCGGCATCATCCAGCCCCGCGATGCCGCAGAACCGCTGCCGCACCTCTATGATATCGGTGGCGTCGGCCGGATCACGCAGTTTGCCGAAACCGGTGACGGGCGCTTCCTGATCTCGCTCACCGGTCTGCAGCGGTTCCGGATCGGGCGCGAGCTTACGACGGACAAACCCTATCGACAGGCAACGGCTGACTATGACGCATTTGCCGGTGACTGGCGGGAGCCTGAACCACTGCCCGCCGCCTTGCGCGCCGACCTCGAAAATTCGCTGCGAGTCTATCTTGATTCCCAGGACCTGTCTGCGGATTGGCAGGCGGTCGGGTCAGCCGACGACGAATCGCTGGTTCACACCCTTGCAACCGTCTGCCCGTTCGAAGCGGCGGAAAAGCAGGCCCTGCTCGAAGCCGGCAACCTGCGCGAGCGTACCATCACCCTGTCGGCGCTGATGGCCTTCGCACCGGGCGTCTCCGACCCGGCAGGCGGAACGATGCACTGATGGTCAGGATCGATCCTCGCCTGCTTGAAATTCTCGTCTGTCCGCTGACCCGGACCCGACTGCGTTATGACGCCGCAGCGCAGGAGTTGGTCAGCGACAGCGCAGGCCTCGCCTATCCGATCCGCGACGGCGTTCCCATCATGTTGATCGACGAGGCGAGGGAGGTTCCGCTGCCCTAGCGCGGCTGGGCGAAGAACGACGCCAGGGCGGCACCCTGCTCCCCGACAGCCCGGCTACCAAGCTCGCTGGCTTTCATCCGGTCCCAATAGGTTTGCAGCGCGGGTCGACTGCTGAGCAGCGCATCGGTTTTCAAGGTCTTCGCAAAGGCATCGAAGAAGAAGAACAGCGGGATCAGCGCCGCATCAGCTGCGGTAAACGCTGTGCCGACTGCGAACGTGTCAGCATCCGTGCGGAAATGCTCGATATGGCCCAGCGCGGTCGCAAGCTTTTCCATAGCAGCGGGCACGGCATCCGGGTTTGCCCGGGCGTTGAACAGCGCCGAAAGCTCGGGCACGATCAACAGGTCGGAAAAGCGCGCGATCAGACGCACGCGCGCCTTTTCTCGCGGATCGGTGGGGTAAAGCGACGGACCGGGAAGCGTGTCCTCGAAATAGTCGGCGATCACCGCCGATTCGGGCAGCGAAAAATCACCGTCGCAGAACAACGGCATTTTGCCTAAGGGGTTCATCGCCAGATAGGCATCGGATTTTATCCCGGCCTCAAACGTCGCAACCGTGATGTCGGTGCCCTTGGCGCGCGCCGCGAGAACTGCCCGCATCACGAACGGCGACAGCAATCCACCATAAATTTTCATCATCAGTCCTCCGTCAGAGATCGCGGGCACCCGCCCGGGTCAGACAATCCGGCGCTAGTCAGCAAGGCCGAGCGCGGCCTTATAGGTATCGAGCAGCGCTTCCTGTTCCATCCGGGCATCACGCTCCATCTTCCGAAGCTTGATGATCGACCGCATGGTCTTGACGTCATAGCCCTGCCCCTTGGACTCGGAATAAACGTCCTTGATGTCGTCGGCGATACCCTTTTTCTCTTCCTCGAGCCGTTCGATCCGCTCGATGAACAAACGCAACTGCTCTGCCGACACATTCCCGCTAGACATTCACCACTCCGATTCTGGAAAACAGTGGTGCTAGAGGGGCCAGCGGCGGCGATCAAGCGCCATCAAGCGCATTGTTCCGCGCAACGCTTGCGCCCATTGCCTCGAGTTGTCCGGGCGTCGCCGGAGTCTGGTGCGTCGCCTTATAGTCGGCATAGCTCATACCATAGACCCAGTGGCGCGCCGCCTCCTTGTCGAGCACAGCGCCCCGCGCGTCCGCCGCCTCGGCGACCCAATCGCTCAGGCAATTCCGGCAAAAGCCGCCGACGCCCATCAGGTCAACATTCTGCACGTCGGAGCGGTGCCGCAGATGCACAAGGAGGCGCCGGAAGGCTGCGGCCTCGATCTGATCGCGGATCTGGTCGTCAAGCGGCATCGTCTCAGCCTTTCCGGTTTGCAGCATGGACGACACCCTATAGAGCAAGGCCGCATCTGACAGGAGGCTTTGCGTGACAATTGCTGCACAGGAACGGCCGGGACCGCGCGCTCGCAAGGTCAGAGTGCTGGCCACCCTCGGCCCGGCCTCGGCTACGCCCGAAATGATCGCCCGGCTGTTTCGCGCCGGCGCAGATGCATTCCGGGTCAACATGAGTCATGGGACGCAGGCCGCGCGCGGCGAACTCATCGCCAACATTCGTGGGCTGGAAAAGGAACTCGGCCGGCCGATGACGATCCTCGCCGACCTGCAAGGCCCAAAGCTCCGGGTTGGCAGTTTTGCCGCCGGGCGCGTTGAGTTGGTGCGCGGGCAGTCCTTTACCTTCGACCGCGACGATGCGCCGGGTGACCTCCGCCGCGTTCAGCTTCCGCACAAGGAATTGTTTGCCGCATTGCAGCCGGGCGCGCGCTTGATGCTCGATGACGGCAAGGTGATTGCGCGGGTGACTGCTGTTCATTCGGACCGGATCGAGAGCCTGATCGAGGTCGGTGGGGCGCTGTCAAACAACAAAGGGCTAAACGTCCCCGACGTTGTAGTGCCGATGGCCGCCCTGACCGAGAAGGACCGGCGCGACCTCGCATTTGCGCTCGACAATGGTGTTGACTGGATTGCGCTGTCTTTCGTCCAGCGGCCCGAGGATGTCGCAGAGGCGCGGCGGTTAATCGGGGGCAAAGCCGCGCTGCTTGCCAAGATCGAAAAGCCCGCCGCGATGGAACGGCTGCCCGAGATCATTGAGCTGGCTGATGCTGTCATGGTCGCGCGCGGTGACCTTGGCGTCGAACTGCCACCCGAAGAGGTGCCAGCGGCCCAAAAGCGCATCGTGCAGCTTGCGCGCGCCGCTGGAAAGCCTGTCGTAGTCGCGACCCAGATGCTTGAATCGATGATCACGTCGCCGTCGCCAACGCGCGCCGAAGTGTCGGATGTAGCCAATGCGATGTATGATGGTGCCGACGCGGTGATGTTGTCCGCCGAATCCGCAGCCGGCGCATGGCCGGTTGAGGCGGTCGAGATGATGGACCGGATCGCGCGTCAGGTGGAAGGGGACCCGACCCATTTTGAAAGGGTGCATTTCACCGAAACGCTGCCGGAGCGGACAACGGCCGACGCCCTGTCGGCGGCCGCAGGCGAGATCGCACGAACCATCGGTGCGGCGGCGATTGTCTGCTTCACCACATCCGGGTCAACCGCCCGCCGGGTGAGCCGGGAGCGAATCTCCGTCCCGCTGCTGGCCATGACGCCAAAGCTCGCCACGGCGCGCCGCCTTGGCTTGGTTTGGGGCGTCCATGCGGTCCACACCCGCGACGTCTCGGAGTTTGAGGAGATGGTGTCGAAATCCAAGCGGATGGCGCTCCGCACCGGCGTGGCGACAGGCAGCGACCGGTTGATCGTGATGGCTGGCGTCCCGTTTGGAACGCCGGGATCGACGAACGTGCTGCACATCACGCGATTGACCGGGAACGAACTGTCAGGCCGGAGCTAGCGGGTTCCGCGCCTGCCGTGCGTCCGCGCCACACCAGTGGCTTGACGCCCTGCCCGCGCTCCCCCACGAAGCAACGATGTCCCGCCCTGACCCGCTTGTTGATCCGCCTCCGCCGCGTCGGGGCCTGATGTTCGTCCTTGCCTCACCGTCCGGCACCGGCAAGACCTCGATGGCGCGACAGATCATGGCGGATGATCCGATGATCAGCATGTCGGTATCGGCAACGACGCGCGCCGCGCGCCCGGGCGAAGTTGATGGCAGGGATTATCATTTCGTCGAGGGGCCCGAGTTCGACCGGCTGGTCGATGCCGGGCTGCTGCTGGAATGGGCACATGTGTTCGGGCACCGTTATGGCACGCCGCGCGAGCCAGTGCGGGATGCGCTGGCCGAGGGCCATGACGTGCTGTTCGACATCGACTGGCAGGGCACCCAGCAACTGAAGGCCCGCGACGCCAAGGATGTTGTGTCGGTGTTCCTGTTGCCGCCGTCGCTTGGCGAGCTGGAGCGGAGACTGGTCGCGCGCGGCACCGACACCACCGACATCATCAAGGGCCGGATGGACCGCGCCGCCAGCGAGATCAGCCACTGGGGCGAGTTTGATTATGTCCTGGTCAATGACGATTTCGATGCGTGCCTGCGGGAGGTTCGTGCCATTCTCCAGGCCGAGCGTCAGCGTCGGTCGCGACGCAAGGCGTCGCTGGCAGCGACTGTCCGAGACATGTTGGGCGAGGCGCACTGATCGTTCATCGACGGCTCAGCCTGAACGCGGCAAGAGGGTTCCAAGGGTGAATTCGGGATGGTTGCGATGAAGCTGTTTCAGAGAATCACATTGATCACCGCCGGGTTGGCCAGCGGACTGATTCTTGCGTTCGGGCTGATCGGCGACGGTCCGGCAGCGCTCGCCCAGCAAGCGAGCGAATTGGCGAGGCAAGCGGCTGGCCCGCAACCCGAACGCACCGTTCCCGCCAATGTCGCGCAGCTGTCGATGAGCTATGCGCCGGTGACGCGTCGTGTCGCGCCCGCCGTCGTCAACATCTACACTGCGCGGGTTGTCCAGCAGCGCGGCATCATGGACGACCCGATTTTCCGACAGTTTTTCGGCGGCGGCGGCACGAGCCAGCCTCGCATTGAACAGTCGCTCGGGTCCGGGGTCATCGTCGACGCCGATGGGCTGATCGTGACCAACAACCATGTCGTGGCCGGAGCTGACCAAATTCTGGTGGCGCTGGCTGACCGGCGCGAGTTCGCGGCCAAAGTCGTGTTCGCCGACGCGCGGGTTGACCTTGCGGTGCTGCGCATCGAGCCGAAGGGCCAGAAGCTGCCGGTTGTGCGGGTCGGCGATTCCGACCGAGCCGAGGTTGGTGACGTCGTCATCGCCATCGGCAATCCCTTTGGCGTCGGACAGACCGTGACGCATGGGATTGTGTCGGCGGTGGCGCGAACCGGCATCGGGGTCAGCGATTATCAATTCTTCCTGCAAACCGATGCGGCGATCAATCCCGGCAATTCCGGCGGTGCGCTGGTGGCGATGGACGGGTCACTCGTTGGTATCAACAGCGCCATTTACTCCCGCTCCGGCGGCTCCAATGGCATCGGCTTTGCGATCCCGGCCAACATGGTCCGGATTTTCCTGAACGCGGCAAAGACCGGGAAACTGGTCACGTCCTGGATCGGGGCGGAGGGCGAGCCGGTGACCGCTGACACGGCGTCGCGCGTTGGTCTCGACCGGCCGGCGGGCGTGTTGATCACCGGCGTGTCGGCTGCATCACCCGCCGCGACAGCTGGCATCCGGGCAGGCGACGTGATCTTTGCAATCGATGGCAAGGAAGTCGCCGACGCCGGCATGATGCGTTACCGGATCGCGACCCAGCCGGTCGGCGACAAGGCGGTGATCACCCTCATTCGCGGCGGCAAAGCCCTGAATGTCGAACTGCGTCTCGCACTTCCGCCCGAGATTCCGCTGCGCCAACTGTCGGTGATCGGCGGCAACAACCTGCTGTCCGGCGTGACGGTCGGCAATCTGTCCCCGGCGTTTGCGCAGGAGTTGGGGGCGGGGCTACCCGAGCGCGGCGTGGTGGTGGTCAGCCTCAGTGCCAACGCCCCGGCGGCGCGGCTGGGCTTTCTGCGACCCGGTGACATCATCTCGGCGATCAACGGCAAGCCGATCACGACGATTGAACAGTTGCGACAAGCCGCTGGGACGGCTGCCAGCGGCATGGCCGTCCGCTTCATCCGCGGCAGTCAGACCGCCGAGTGCAGTTTGACCCCGCCGAATAATTTTGGCTGTCGGACCTGAAACGCCAACGCGCTATTTGGGTCGGGCTGGTGCAGGATAATATGTCCCTTCGAAGATGACGCCAAGGACTCCGATATCGCGCAGACTGTCGGCACCACCGACATAGGGGTCGCGGTCGATCACGGTGAAATCGGCGAGCTTCCCGGCAGCGATTGAGCCGACCCTTGCATCCATTCCGATGACTTGTGCCGCCTCGATCGTGATCGCCCGCAGCGCCTTATCAAGGCTGATCCGCTCGGCTGGGGCTTTCAGGTTGCCCGCTATGGTGATGCGGGTCGAAGCAACCCAGGCGAGATAGAGCGGATCAATCGGTGCCATGTTGAAATCACTGTGCAGGCCGAGCGGTACGCCCTTTCGCTCCAGCGACCCCAGCCGGTTGATTGCGGCCCCACGATCGGGGCCAAGCCCGGCCTTCGAATAGGCGTCGCCGAGGACACGGATGTAGTTCGGCTGGGCCGACACCAGCAGTCCGGCGCGGGCAATCCGGCGGCTTTGCGCTTCGGTCGAATAGCCCAAGTGCTCTAGCGTCAGTGTCTGCGCCGGTCGTGAGGCAAGCGCGCTGGCACCTTCAAGCACCGCATCCAGGCCCTTGTCGCCGTTGACATGAATATGCAGCGAGAAGCCCTCACCCCAAAATCTCGCCATTTGCAGCTTGAGCGCGTCAGGTTCGGTGAGCCATTTGCCTTCATGGCCGTCCGTATAGCCTGGGGCGTTCATTTCCATGTTCTGGGCAAAAAAGGCGCCATCGGCGAACAGTTTGACGCGCCGATCCACCAGAATATGATGTCCCGCATAGCGGCGGGTGGCATCGGCAAGCCAAGACCCGGTATCTGCTGGCATGCGGGCAGCTATCGGTATCAGCATCACCCGTGACGGATTGTCCGGCCGTTCAAACGCGGTCCGGATCAAACTGGCCTCAGTGTCAAAATCGGCAAATATACCCGTTGCCATATCGGCAACAGTGGTGACCCCGTGAACCAACATCATCTGCTGCATCGCAGCCATTCCGACGCTAAGTCGATCCGGTGTGAGGATGTACGGGCGCAGTTTCACCAGCGCTGCGCCAAGCGCCGTCTCAGCGAATACGCCCCGCGCCAGATCGGCATGCTGGGGATCGGCCCCAACGGCCGCCACCGCGACAGCAACCGCCTCCGGTGTCCCGAGCCCGAGCAGCTCCAGTGCTGCCGTGTTCATGATGACTTCGTGGAAACTGCGCTGCCAGATCACAACGGCCCGGTCCGGCGCAATCTGGTCAAGTTCCGCCCGGTCGATCGGGCCGTGGAACAACTGGTGATGCCCCCAAACGATGAAGGGGGAAGCGTTGCTCTTTGCCAGTTCTTCCCGGAGTCGAACTCGAAACGCCGCCGGAGATTGCGCACCCTTGAAATGGCCGCTGGGCAAGTCCCAGTCTTCGGGCGCGATGAACGGCAGGTTGAGCATCACGGCTGCCTGCATCGGGTGGACATGCGGGTCGATAAAGCCGGGCATCAGAACCCGGGATGCGAACTGCCGGTCGATGGTGACTGACCGGCCCCGTGTCCAGGGCTCCAATTCGGCAAGCGTATCAGCGGTGCCAAGGATCATCCCACCGGCCACGGCGACAAAGCGCGCCGACGGCAAGGACGGCTCCATTGTGACAATCCTTGCTGCCTCATAGACTGTCACCGCGGTTGGCGCGGCGCGCAATTGGGTGGTCGATCCCAAAACCATCATCAGCAACACTGTCGAAATCCAACGCATTTTGTCCCCCCGATTTCCTGCACGGTCCCGATATGCTGCGCGTTTGTGTAACCAATCGCAAGGCGAGCGGCTGGTTGTTGGCGTTCAGGGAACCGCGTATGGCGACCTAAGTCAGCGCGGGGGATCATGACGCAGCCGAAACGACATTCCGGATTGGGCCCGCGCGCAATCGAGGCCTCGCTGCGCAATCCGCGCCTGATGGAGGCAGCGCTCGCGCTGTACGACAACCGGCTGTCAGATGCGGAACCCCTGCTGAAGGCGCATCTGCGCGATGATCCGTTTGATGCTGCCGCCATCCGGATGCTGGCGGAGCTTGCGGGCCGGATTGGCCGCTACAAGGATGCCGAGGCGCTGCTGCGCCGCGCGCTTGAACTTGCCCCTGATTTCGGGGCCGCCCGGGCCAATCTGGCAACGGCGCTTTACCGCCAGAACCGGTCGGCGGAAGCGATTGCCGAGCTTGACCTGGTCCGCGCCGCCGAACCCGAAAATATCGCCCATGCCAATCTGAAAGCCGCAGCGCTTGGCCGTATCGGCGGATTTGAGGAAGCGATCGCCCTGTATGAGGAAGTGCTTGCAGCAGCGCCGCGTCAGCCAAAAGTCTGGATGAGCTATGGCCATATGTTGAAAACCGTTGGGCGGCAGGCCGATGGCATCGCCGCCTACCGACGGGCGCTCGAGATTGCGCCGACGCTCGGCGAAGTCTGGTGGAGCCTCGCCAATCTGAAAACCGTGCGCTTTTCCGGCGATGACATCGCAGCGATGCAAATTGCGCTTGAAACCCCTGACCTTGCGGATGTGGACCGGTTCCACCTCGATTTCGCGCTGGGGAAGGCGTTCGAGGATGCCAGGGACCCGGCCCGTTCATTCGCCCATTATGCAGCGGGAAATTGCCTCAGGCGGGAGTCGGTGGCGTACGACGCCGACGAAACAACGGCGTTCGTCGATGCCAGCATCCAGCTCTTTACGCGAGAGTTCGTGGCAGCACGGGCCGGACAAGGCTGCACCGAGCGCGCCCCAATCTTCGTCCTTGGGATGCCGCGCGCCGGATCGACGCTGGTGGAACAGATATTGTCGTCTCACAGTCAGGTGGAGGGGACGTCGGAGCTTCCCGATATTCCGGCGCTCGCCCGCCAGTGGACCGATTATCCCAAGGGCCTCGCGACCTTGCCGCCAGAAGGATTGCGCGAACTCGGCGCGGCGTATCTCGAACGCACCCGGGTTCAGCGCAAAACCGACCGGCCGCTGTTCATCGACAAGCTACCCAACAATTGGGCGCATGTGCCGTTCATTCACCTCATCCTGCCCGGTGCCATCATCATCGATGCAAGGCGCCACCCGCTCGGGTGCTGTTTCTCCAACTTCAAGCAGCATTTCGCCCGTGGTCAGGCGTTCAGCTATGCGCTTGGCGACATGGGCCGCTATTATGCCGACTATGTGCGGCTGATGGCCCATGTCGACGATGTGGTGCCGGGCCGGGTGCACCGGGTCATCTATGAGCGGATGGTTGGCGACACCGAGGCTGAAGTCCGCGCCCTGCTTGCGGCCTGCGACCTGCCGTTTGAGGACGCCTGCCTGCGGTTTCATGAGACCGAGCGGGCGGTCAGGACCGCATCATCTGAGCAAGTGCGGCAGCCAATTTTTACGGGTGGAACCGATGCCTGGCAGGCGTATGAGCCCTGGCTCGGCCCGCTGAAGGCCGCGCTTGGGCCGATATTGGACGTTTACCCGGATGTCCCGCGATAGTGGCACAACTGCCACGCCACAATGTTCATTTCGGGTGCGGTAGCATTGCCGATTGACCCGGAATCGCCTTTCGCGCGACCTTGCGTCCGTTGAGCATGGGGGATTTATGACGACGCACCGGGCCATTTGGGCAACTTTGCTGACCACCACGATGCTGGCGGGGGCGCCCGCTCTGGCGCAGCAGACCGCAGCGGCCGATGCCGCGGCCAGCTCAGGTGATCTCGAGGAGATCATTGTGACGGCGCAGAAGCGCGAAGAGAATCTCCAGAATGTGCCAATTTCGATTCAGGCACTGGGGGCAAAGAAGCTCGACCAACTCAACATCACCAACTTCTCGCAATTCTCGCAATTGCTGCCCAGCGTCAGCTTCCAGACGACCCAGCCGGGTTCGACCACCGTCTACATGCGCGGCGTGGCCTCGGGTGGCGACGGCAATCACTCGGGCTCGCTGCCATCGGTTGGCTTCTATCTCGACGAGCAGCCGGTCACGACAATCGGCGGTACGCTCGATGTGCACATCTATGACATTGCCCGGATCGAGTCGCTGTCAGGCCCGCAGGGCACACTCTACGGGGCGTCGTCAGAGGCCGGCACGATCCGCATCATCACCAACAAGCCATCGGCCGCCGGCGTGGAAGGCCGCGTCGATGCCGAGGTCAACACGGTCGCCAAGGGCGGACAGGGCGGCAAGATTGAAGGCATGGTCAACCTGCCGGTCAGCGACAATGCGGCGTTCCGTGCGGTCGGCTGGTACCAGCGCAATGCCGGGTACATCGACAATGTTGCGGGCAGCCGCCGCTTCCTGCCGACCGTTGGCGGAATCACCGTCAACAACACGGCCTTGGTGGAAAAGGACTATAATGACGTCGACATCGTCGGCGGTCGTGCGGCGCTGAAAGTCGATCTGAACGACAGTTGGACGGCCACGCCGACCGTCCTGTACCAAAAACAGACCAACCACGGCAGCTTTGCATCTGACCCGCGCGTTGGCGACCTGAAGGTCCAGCATTTCTCGCCGGAGGTGCGCCGCGACCGGTTCGTGCAGGCCGCGATGACTGTCGACGGCGAGATCAGCAACTGGGACCTGACCTATGCCGGTGCGTATCTCGACCGCAAAACTGCGTCTTCGAGCGACTACACCGACTATTCCGAAGCCTATGATTCGCTCTACTCAAGTGTCGGCGGCATCGCGGGCTATTTCTATTTCCAGAACGCGGCCGGGGCGAATATCGACCCGCGCCAGACCGTCATCGGGTCCGACCATTTCCGCAAGATGAGCCAGGAATTGCGCGTGTCCTCGCCGCAGGACAAACCATTCCGGGTGATTGCAGGCCTGTTCTACCAGCGCCAGTCGAACCTGATCCACCAGGACTATCAGGTGGCAAACCTTGCGCCGCTGCTGTCGGTCAACGGCGTTCCCGGAACGCTGTGGCTGACCCAGCAAAAGCGGGTCGACAAGGATTATGCCGCGTTCGGTGAGGCGAGCTATGACATCACCGAAACCCTGACGCTGACCGCTGGCGGACGCGTGTTCAAATATGATAATTCGCTGATCGGCTTCTTCGGCTTCGGTCGCAATCCGGCCTTC
This sequence comes from Sphingosinicellaceae bacterium, assembly GCA_043759675.1. GTDB lineage: Bacteria > Pseudomonadota > Alphaproteobacteria > Sphingomonadales > Sphingomonadaceae > JADCGM01. Next base: position 2,000 of record JAYVLC010000037.1, on the reverse strand, counting down.
GTGCAGGGGGCTGCGGGAAATCCACCCCCCAACGCCGCCGGAAGTTCACGCACCGGCGTTGCCGGCTGCCTGACGACGCAGGGGCGGACCTTGCGCGATGCACAGCAAATCGTTGGCGCATCGCGGACCTTGCTGCCCGCGGCGGTCGCTGGCGGGCCGTGCACCAATCTCGGCGACTTTGTGAACGGGACGGTGGTGCCCAAGCGCACAAAGGATGAAGGCTTCACCCACAAGGTGAACCTCAATTGGCAGGCGAGTGATGATCTGCTGCTGTACAGCACCTGGTCGCGCGGCTTCCGGCCAGGTGGCATCAACCGCCGGTCGACGGTTGCGCCGTATGCAGCGGATTTCCTGACCAATTATGAGGTGGGGATTAAATCGACCCTGCTTGATGGTATGTTGCGCGCCAATGCCACGATTTATCAGCAGGAATGGAAAAGCTTCCAGTTTGCCTTCCTCGGGGCGAACAGCTTCACCGAAATCCACAATGGTCCAAACGCCCGTATTCGCGGGATTGAGGCCGATCTCAATCTGCGTCCGGCAGATGGGGTCAGCCTGACTGCCGCAGCGGCCTATACCGATGCCAAGACCAAGCGGAACCTCTGTGCGATTGATGAACCGACCTTTGCCTGCACCGGCGCGGGCAATTTCATCGCGGCTGCCAAGGGCACCCGCCTGCCGATCACGCCGAAGTTCAAGATCAATGCAACCGCCCGGTACGCCTGGGACATGGGTGATATGAAGCCCTATCTCCAGGCGCTGGTCGCGCATCAGGGGTCGGCCTCGTCAGACATCCGGACCGCCGTGCTTGAAGTGTTCAGCGGCAATACGATCAGCCCCGCAGGCCTCACTGGGCGGTTGAAGGCCTATACCACTGCAAACTTTGCGATCGGGTCCGAATGGGGTGGCTTCTCGGGCGAATTGTTCGTCGAGAACGTCTTTGACACGCGGGCGCAGCTGAGCCGGGGCAGCCAGTGCGGCTCCTGCTATCAGCGGACCTATGTCTATAGCGACACGCCGCGCACCATCGGGCTGAGACTGGGCACCAAATTCTGAGCCAGCCCGAGGCCCGGCCGTTTGGTGTCTGGACCGCTGCCGCACTTGTTGTCGGCGGGATGATCGGGTCGGGCATCTTTGTGATGCCGGCCCAGCTTGCCCCTTATGGCTGGACCGGACTGGCGGCCTGGAGCGTCGCTATCCCCGGCGCGCTGCTGCTGGCCTATGTGCTGTCGCAACTGGCTGCGGCCCGACCCGCCGCGACGGGTGCCGTCGCCATTGTCGGCGACACGGTCGGGCCGCTCGGCGGGGTTCTCGTCGGCTGGAGCTATTGGGTTGGCATCTGCTCGGCCAATGCGATCATCGCGCTGACGGCGGTCCGCTATGCCGCGAGTTTCGTGCCCGCGCTGACTGCGTCACCGCTCGCCACGGCGCTGGGCGCGACGACGTTGATCTGGGCGCTGACTGCGCTGAACCTTGGCGGCGCAAAGGGCGCGGGACGGTTTCAGGTGGCGACCACGGTGCTGAAGCTGCTGCCGCTCATTGCGGTCGTCATCATTCTGATCGGACTTGGCGTGGCCGAACCGGCGCGCTTTGCCGCCAACCCGCACACGCCGTTTGCCGGGACTGGCCTGACCACCGCACTGACGCTCGCCTTCTACCCGCTGATCGGCTTCGAGGCCGCCAGCCTTGCCGCCGAGCGGGTCCGCGATCCGGGCCGGAACATCCTGCGCGCCACGCTCTACGGTGCCGCGCTGACCGGGCTGCTCTATGTCATCAAAATTGAAGAACTCTCCGGCCGGAAAATCCTCGATGGTGACAAGATTCTCACGCCCAACCGCGCGGCCCAGGGTGATCCGAAGACGGGCGTGGACATCTACATCTCTACCAGCAGCGCGGGCGGTGGGTTGCAAATGATGGTGACCGGGGTGGTGCAGAATATGACGGGTGAAAGCGCGCAGCGTTGTGCGCTCGGAGCTGGCGCGATTGTCATCGATGTGTTG
>JAYVLC010000036.1:0-3401 GCA_043759675.1 Sphingosinicellaceae bacterium | reverse complement strand
GAATTCGCACCGGATCGTCGACATGCAGCACTGCCATGTTATCGCGCCGACCTTGTTCGCACTGGTTGCCCCGCTTCGTGCTTTGCTTGGCACGATGATCGGGCCCGGGCAGGGGGCGGGTGTCACGCTGACGTTGACGCTGTCCGGCATTGATCTGATGATCTCTAACGTCGGTGCATCGAGCTATGACGAGATCGAGCGGCTGATCAGTTTCGCTACCACCCACAATCTGGCCAGGTTGGCGATCGAAGGGGCTGGCGGGATCGAGGTTATCGCCGAACCGCGTGCACCAGTGGTGCGCCTTGGCGGCGTGCCCGTCAGGCTACCGCCAGGGGCATTTTTGCAGGCGACGCTTGACGGAGAGGCCGCACTGACTGCCGCAGTCCTCGAAGGCGTTCGTGACGCAAAGCGGGTCGCTGACCTGTTCTGCGGCCTTGGGACCTTTGCGTTGCCGCTATCGGCGGCGGCGAACGTCTATGCTGCCGACGCCGCGCGCGATCCGGTGAACGCACTGGCTGCCGCCGCACGCACGCACGCCCGGCCGATCACCGCCGATCACCGCGATCTGTTCCGACGCCCGCTTACCGCCGATGAACTCTCCGCATTCGATGCCGTGGTTTTCGACCCGCCACGCGCCGGGGCCGCCGCGCAGGTTGCAGCTCTGGCGCGATCATCCGTGCCGCGCATCATGTCGGTATCCTGCAACCCGGCCACTTTCGCGCGTGACGCAGCAATGCTCACCACCGGCGGCTACCGGATCGAGAAAATCTGGCCGGTCGGCCAATTCCGCTGGTCAACCCACCTCGAACTCGCAGCGCTGTTCGTGCGTTAGGCTATTTGCGCCCAAACTTCGCATCAAGGGACAGCCGGTCATCGCTGCGGAATGCTAGCAGGACCAACGTTGCGGCTGCGACGGCCATCGACGGGAAGAACAGCACCTGCCGACTTTCGGCGTTGAGCAGGTACATGCCCAGCGGATCGAGCAGATATTTCCATATTGCCAGTGCCCCGGCGCACAGGATCACCGCCTGCGCCGGATAGACAAAGCGCCGGAACAGCCCGAGGCAGACCAATCCACCAATTAGCAATTGCGCCGCACCCCAAGGCTGCTGAAGCGCCGCGTATGAAACGAGACCCTGATAATATTTCTCGGAAATATGGACCCCGGCTTCGGGGGCACCGAGCCTGATCATTCCCCAGACCATCAGCAACAGACCGGTCGATACGCGCAGAAACAGCAGTGTTGCAGCTTTCATGGCCAACTCCCCTCACGGTTCGGCGACTGTGATCGCCGAACCAGACTACGCTCAGTCATATCGCCTTGTTACAATCGGCTAGCGGACGGTAAGCATTGCGGCGTGCAAGGTCAGCGCAACCAGCACTCCCGAGCTTAGCAGGAACAGAGCGAGCCGGTATTTGATCACGTTGCTTGTGCCCTGAACAAGGCTGTGCAGGACCCGCAGACCAACATAAGTCCAGGCGAGTTGCAGGTTGAGTCCATCGCCCGCACCGAGCACCGACAGTGTCAGGCAGATCGCGTAGAACAGCGTTGGCTGTTCCATCAGGTGATTGTAATTATGCGCGATCCACTGGGCTGAATCAGGCACCACACCATCAAGTCCGCCGGGTTTGCTGCCACGGATTTTGGATATGGAGATGCCAGCCGCCTTAAGTGCTGGAAGCCGCGTGAGCAACATCCAAACCAGAACAATGAGCGACCAGGCAACGAGCGCCACCACGGGCGCGAGAATGGGTGAATGCATGATGAGTTCCTTGACTGAGTTGCGGATTCAAATGCCCGTGGTCGCCCGGAGCGCGTTGATCGCCATGACCAGCAGGCACGCGGTCGAGATCAGAAACAGCGTGAACCGGATAGCGACCGTGTTGACCAGCGACTGCCAGAGGCTATGGACGATGCGGATGACGACATAGGCCCAAGCGAGCTGGGCATTGACCCCGTCACCGTGCCCGCTGATCGCCAAGATACCGACCGTCGCATAAAACAGCGTCGGCTGTTCGAGCAGGTGGGTATAATTGTGCGAAATCCAGTTGGTCTTGGCAGGAAGCACGGCTTCGATATCGACGCCGCGCCCACCCGGCGGGGCCGACTTCAGGTCAATGCCGCTTTTCGCCATCCCGGGTAGCCGGGTTGCAGCTAGCCAGACCAGGATCAGGAGCGACCAGACGACGAGCAGGGCGGCTGGCGCGAGAATTGGATAGTTCATGAGCGGACCCCTGCTGCTGCGGTAGCGAGGGTCAACCCATTCCGCGCGTCTGTCAAATAATCCGGATTGGATCAGTCGAAGATTTTGCCCCAGGCGCGTTTGGCCCGGCCTTTCCAGTGACCACGATGATAGGCGTCCGACGCGAGCAGCGGCATGACCGACCCGGCCTCGGCAAACACCATCTGCTCAATGCCGGTGTTGACCTTGCCCCAGCTTGCCGCCTCCTGCAGCGTCGACGAGGAACAGGCACCGTCGCGGACATCGGCAACCGTGATCTGAACGGCATATTTGTGGACCTCGACATCGTGGTGGCCAAGGATTTCAGCGCATACGACGGTATCCTGAATGAAATTCTTCGGCACGCCGCCACCGATCATCAGCAGGCCGGTCGTTCCCGCCTTGATCTTGATGTCGGTCAGCTCGCGGAAGTCGGCGATTGCGTCAAGGACCATATAGGGCTGGCCGGCCTTCATGCGATCAACCTGATGCTTCACCAGCCCAAAGCCCGCCGAGCTGTCGACGAACGCCGGGCAGAAGATCGGCACATCATGCTCATAGGCTAGCTTGACGAGGCTGTTGTCCTTTTTGCCATGCTCGACCAGATATTTGCCCATCTCGCGGATGAAGGCGCGGCTTGAATAGGGCTTGGGCTCCAGCACATTGGCGATCGCACCGATGGTGTGGTCGCAGTCCTGCAACTGCTCCTCATCGATGTATGTGTCGTAGATCCGGTCAATCAGCAGCGAGCGGAGCGTGTCATCATCAGGCACCTCAAGTGCTTGATAATGTTTGTGGCCAAGCCCTTCGAAGAAATCCATGTCGACGATGGAGGCCCCGGTCGCGATGATGCAGTCGACCATGTTGGACCGCACGAGCTCGGCATAGAGGTCCATGCAGCCGCCAGCCGACGTCGAGCCGGCGATGACCAGGCAGATCGTGCAATCGGGATCGCTGAGCATCTGGTTGTATATGGCGGTTGCCCGCGCCAGATCGCGTGACGTGAACGACATACCCTCCATCGAATCGATGATTGGCCGCGCATCAAAGCTGCGGATGTCGATATGGCGAACTTCCTTCGACAGAAGTTGCGCCTTGCGCGCGTCGTTCTTGAGCAGGTCGGTCATGGGTATCTCCTTGACGATGTGATGCCCTCTCCCCGCTCGGCTGGAGCCGAGT